>CAWVZQ010000010.1:0-22080 GCA_963934405.1 uncultured Opitutales bacterium
CTCTTGCCGCCAAACGTAAACTCTTTCCGAAGTTGGCTCGTCGTTGGCGTGCTTTTTTCAAGGTGAAGGCTAGGCAAAAAGATCGGTTCTTTGCCGTCTGGCGTGCTTTTGAAAAGGCGACTCCCAAAAAATATCCCAGTACCGTAAAGTCTCTCTTGAAGCATGAGCATGGTGTTGGTCTCACGGCACCACAAAATCTACCCTTGCCCTCTTTCCTTTCACGAGGTCTTCGAGAGCTTAATAAAAACGATTTTAAAGAAGTAATCGGATGGTATGCCTCGGAGTTCGCGACATCTTTGAAAAAGGCCGAGTCGGGTGCTGAGTCCAAAGGAACGATATCCTTTGTGAAATCTTCCGCTTTTCCCGTTGGCTTTAATGTCGAAGGCGTTGAGGAATATTTCGATACCAAGGCTCGCGATCATACGAATTCTCTACGGGCGAAATTATCCAAGCACAATACCGAGCATCCGGGTTCCCCTCCAAGGGCTATGGCTTTGGTTGATGATTCTGTGTTGCGTGATCCTCGTGTTTTCGACCGGGGCAATCCCAGTGCCCCTGGGCGAAAGGTTCCGAGGCGTTTCCTCGCCGCACTCTCTCATGGTGCCGAACGCAAACCTTACGAGCAAGGAAGCGGGAGACTCGAGCTGGCCAAATCAATCCTTCATCCCGACAACCCTTTGACTGGTCGTGTCTTCGTGAATCGGGTCTGGATGCACTTGTTCGGCGCAGGTGTCGTTCGTACGCCAAGCGATTTCGGATTGCAGGGTGAAAACCCAACGCACCCTCTTCTTCTGGATCATCTCACATACAGTTTCATCAACGAGGGATGGGACGTGAAGCATCTCATCCGACTCATCACGAACTCTGCCACTTATCGTCAGAAAAGTGGTGTTGCTCCAATCAGCGACCCCGAAAACCGGCTTCTATCCGTAATGAACCGAAAACGCCTCGATTTCGAGGCAATGCGTGATTCCATGCTCGCTGTTTCCGGCGAACTCGACCTAAGCATGGGAGGCAAAGCCGTTCATCTCACCAAGAAGCCTTTTCCTGTTCGCCGAGCGGTTTACGGCTTTGTAGAGCGTCAGAACCTGCCGTCCCTTTTTCGAACCTTTGACTTCGCCAACCCGAATATTCATGCACCTCTTCGTTTCGAGACCACGGTGGCTCCGCAAGCTCTCTTCGCCCTTAACGATCCATTCGTCATCACGCGGGCAGAAAAGTTGGGTCGTCTGGCCCAATCATCTCTTTCTGGTGATTCATGGACTAAAAAATCGATCGAGGCACTCAACCGCTTCTTGTTCAGGCGAGTAGTTCTGAGAGAGCCATCAAGAAAGGAACTGGAATCAACACTCGCGTTTGTCGGTGCAAATCCTTCTCCCGGTAAGCTTGCGGATATCGCACAATCCTTGCTCGTCTCCAACGAATTTTTTTTTATCGACTAATGTCTTCCCCCTCAGGAGAAAACTTACCCTTTGCTCGCCGTGACTTTCTCGCTCGGTGCGGTATGGGCTTTGCCTTGCCTGCATTAGGGGCATTGTGTTCCGAGGATGCCGTCGCCCTTCCCGCAACGAATCCAATGATGGCTAGAGGACCGCATTTTGCGCCAAAGGCAAAACGGATTATTCATCTCTTTATGAACGGTGGTCCCGCTCACATGGACACCTTTGATCCCAAGCCCGAACTGAGTCGCTGGTCTGGCAAGCCGTTGCCCGAAGGCCGTCGTCTCGGTACTGAACGTAAAACCGGAGCGGCTTTCGGATCACCTTTCAGTTTTCGCCGTTATGGCCAGAGTGGTTTGCCCGTTAGCGAGATCTTTCCCCATGTCGCCAAGCATGTTGATGACCTGTGCGTCATACGTTCGATGCGCGCCGATGTTCCTAATCACGAACCGTCTCTTATGCTCATGAACTGTGGGGACGGTCGATTGGTGAGACCGAGCATGGGATCATGGGTGACCTATGGACTCGGTTCTGAAAACCAGAACCTACCTGGATTCGTCGTGCTCTGCCCCGGAGGTTATCCGATTACCGAAACGCAAAACTGGCGTTCCGCATTTCTTCCGGGGATTTATCAAGGAACCTACGTCGATCCAGCCAAAGGCGGTTCATCGGACGTGATCCCAAACCTTAAACCCGCTCGCTCCGACAGCAGGCAAGCAAGCCAACTCGATTTGCTTCGATCCCTGAACCGTCGCCATGCTGAGGAAAGGGGAGGAGATTCTCGGTTCGAAGCCCGAATTCAGTCCTTTGAACTGGCCTATCGCATGCAGGTTGAAGCGAGCGATGCCTTTGATATTTCTAGAGAACCTGCCCATCTCCGAGAATCTTATGGTTCCGGCGTACACGGGAAGCAATGCCTGATTGCTCGCAGGTTGGTTGAACGGGGGGTCAGGTTTGTTCAACTTTGGCATGGAGCGGGGCAACCTTGGGATAGCCACGACGAGATTGAGAAGAACCATCGTCGACTTGCGAGGGAATGCGACCAAGCCATCGGGGCGCTCCTGACTGATCTCAAGCAATCGGGACTACTGGAGGACACCCTTGTTGTATGGGGTGGCGAATTTGGGCGAACTCCTACCGTCGAGCTTCCTAAGCCGGGGTCCAATGCAGGAAAGATAAATGGACGCGACCACAACCATCATGGTTTTAGCATGTGGTTGGCGGGCGGCGGCGTCAAAGGAGGTTTTTCTTATGGGGCTACTGATGAATTCGGGTTTGGCGCGGTGGAGAACCCTGTTCATGTTCACGACCTGCATGCTACGCTGCTGCATCTCTTGGGCTTCGATCACGAGCGACTTACCTATCGATATGCGGGCAGGGATTTTCGTCTGACCGACGTACATGGCAAAGTCGTTACCGACCTGATCGCTTAGAGTTATTCCGCTCGGATTCCTCGCAATACTTGGAATTTCGCTCCCATATTACCAGGGTGCAGCAGTTCCATGAGGGTTTGCTTGTCGGGGTCAAACTCGCCTCCCTTTCCCGTTACTATGGCTTCACAGGCAGAGGATGCGTGGCCTAGCAAGAAGGATTCCTGTCTCTCGACTTGGACTTTGGCAAAGCCTTGATCCCTTAGAACTGCCTCAAGCATGTCCCAACAGACATGACAGGTGATGTCTTGCTCTCCGGGTGATGCTAGAAGGTCATTGGACAGGCGGTGTCTCTTATAGGCACGGGCAACGCCTTCCGGTCGCCGCCTCGTGAAGTCTTCCATGGAGAGTCCGTAGTCAAAAGTGAGAAAGAGCCCATTCCATTCCTTCGAGCATAGGTCGACTAGAGATTCTCTTGCTCCGGTTGGGAGATCGAGCAGGTAATCTTGAGGAGTGTCCAACGAAATTTCTTTTAGGAAGGCTGGGGCGTCGTCGGATTGATGCATGTCAATTTCTCGGAGACCGCATTCCGTTACCTCTACGCCTCGTTCCAACCAACCTTGATCTTTGTCGAAACGAAACCGTCGAAAAGGTTGGGCATCCAGCCATTCGTTGGCGAAAACGATGGCTTGGGGTGGGATGTCGAGGGGATCGAAAAGCCGAATGGTTTTCGTTGCTCCGAAGTTATGTTCAACGCCTTGTAACACGGATCGATCCGGTTCGGCTGCTATTTCGACGAAAGTGTAACTATTAGGATCCGCATCTCCCAAAAGGCTTTCGCACGCTGCGACGACTAATTTACCGAAGATCGGACCAAGGCTTTGTGCGGTGTAAAAATCGGCTTCGGGAGAACGGTCCACACGCGTTTTTGCATTTGAGTAGTAACCAAACTCGGGGGCGTAAAGGGTTTTGGTGACAAAAGTGGGGTAGTCCATTTGCCCCTTCTCGTCGGTCGCATCCCGAAGCGCTGCGATTAGATCTGGTGGAGGTTTCTCGTTTGACATTGGCATTTGCGAGTTCTTGGGGTATAGGGTTTGGGGTGAAACTCAAGCAGGTTGTCGTTTGGGGCATACCGCCTTTCCTTCTGCTGATTGCCCTCTTGGCCTTGTGGAACAATCCTGTTACTCGAGCGTATTTCGAAGGCGATTACTGGAGGGCGGTAGGCAAGTTCGGGGAATCCCTGAGGCTTGCTCATGCTCGCTACGTGGATGATGAAAAGGTCGAGTACGATATTCTCGTCGATACTGCCTTAGATGGAATGACTTCGGCGCTTGATCGGCATTCGAGCTATTACCCGCCGCCACGTTACGAAGAATTTCAGAATGATACCAAGCTACAATATTTCGGAATTGGAGTAGTTATCCGGAAGGTGGAGGAAGGCATATTGATTGCTCGCGTTTTTCCCAGCGGTCCGGCGGAGGTGGCCGGCGTACGCCCGGGAGATTTTGTGGCCAAGGTGGAAAAAACTTCCGTTTCAAATCTTACTCTTTCTCAGGTTAGCGACTTAATAAAAGGGGAGGAAGGTACCACGGTCTTGGTTGGTTTGCGTGATGTTGTTGGCGATGCACGTGAGGTGAAAGTGACTCGTGGGCGAATTCAAATGTCCAGTGTAGATGATGTTCGCGTCGACTCCAATGGTACGGGTTACATGCGCCTTGAGCAGTTCACTGCCCGTACGGGCAGTGAACTTCGTGCCGCGCTTGCCGACTTGGATGAAGATGGCGTAAAGCGTCTGATTCTAGACTTGCGGGACAACTCGGGTGGTCTGCTTTCGGCTGCCGTGGAGGTGGCGAGTGAATTCCTAGAGGAAGGCAAGCTCGTGGTCTCGATTAAAGGCCGAAACAATTATGCCGAGAGGAGTTATCATTCCAAACCCAAAGGTCCATCACGATCTTACCCATTGGTCATCCTTATTAACGAAGGCAGCGCCAGTGCCTCTGAAATTGTTGCCGGAGCACTGGGTGTCTCGGGGCGAGCGAGGTTGGTGGGGGAAAAAACCTACGGGAAGGGTTCCGTTCAAACGGTCTTCGGGCTAGAGGATGAATCTGGGTTACGATTAACCACCGCGATGTACTATCTTCCTGATGGTTCCACTATACATGAAAGTGGTATCATCCCTCACGTGATTGTTCCTTGCGACGCGGAGATGGAGGGTAAACTCCGGATCCAACGTTTTCAGGATGCATTTTCGGATTCCGACGCTTTTGAGAAACTTTTTGGCTTTGCCCCGGTTCGCGACAAACAATTCCAGATCGGACTGAGCTTGTTTTCCGGTAAATCGCTTAAAGAGATTCAAGGACAGATTGAGGCTCAGGAAGCACTTGAGGGGAATCCGTGATTCTGGGAATCGAGAGTTCTTGCGACGAATCCGCACTAGCCCTCTTTTCGCCCGATAAAGGAATTATAGGCGAGTGGGTGAACAGCCAGATAGCGAAGCACGTTGAGTATGGTGGCGTCGTGCCCGACATTGCGGTCCGCGAGCACCTTTCCAACTTTTCCGTTCTGCTTGACGAGGCGAAAAAAGGCGAACGCCTTAGAGACAGTGTGACTCGAATTGCCGTGACTTGCGGTCCGGGCTTGGCTGGTTGCCTTGCGATAGGCCTTTCCTTGGCCAAGACCCTTGGACTGCTCTGGGATGTTCCCGTCATTGGTGTTAATCATTTGCGAGGACACGCATTTTCACCCTTCCTCCCGCTTTTTCAAGAGCAGGAGGATGTTTTTTCCGCTCACCTTCCCCACCTCGGTCTACTCGTTTCCGGCGGCAACACCATTCTTTTTGTAATCGATGAAGATCGATCCATCGAAATTCTTGCTGAAACCGTTGACGATGCGGCAGGCGAGGCACTCGACAAAGGAGGAAAACTTTTGGGTATCCCTTATCCCGGAGGCCCAATTCTCGAGCAGCATGCAATTGGTGGAGACCCTCGAGCATTTGATTTCCCACGATCTTTTTCCGCTCGAAGCGAGATGCGTTTTAGTTTTTCCGGTCTCAAGACCAGCCTGTTGTATACTCTCGAAAAGCTCACCGACGAACAAATTAGGGCACGCTATGCTGACCTTTGCGCGTCCTACCAAAGTGCGGCGATTGACCAATTGGTGACAAAAACCAAGCACGCTTTGGAATCGAGTGAGTTTTCCAGCCTTGGCCTTTCCGGGGGGGTTGCCAACAACAAGACGCTTCGTTGTCGTTTGGCTGAATTAGCCTCTGATCAAAACATACGATTTTTAGCACCTAATCTCTGCCACACCGGTGACAATGCAGCGATGATTGCCTTTGCCGCGCATATCGATCGGGAGTGTGTTGCAGAAGATTCTGCAGCACTTACTTTTCAGCCTTCTCTTCGGCTAACTTGATTTCATTCTTCACTCTGTTTACTGCCGACATTCTCAATCCGCTTGGGCCTCCGAACAAACACTCAAAGTCGCTCGTTCTTGCCTTGTTCCTCCAATCCTTGCATATTTTCTCTTTTTTCCTAAATAAATAACCATGATTTCCGACTCCGAAGTACCCAAGAAGCTTTCAAAAAACGAAAGTATCAAGGAAAACAGCGATTTTCTCCGAGGCACCATCCTCGAAGGTCTAGCCGATGATTCAACCGGTGCAATCTCCGCTGATGATTCTCAACTCACCAAGTTTCACGGTACTTACTTGCAGGACGACCGAGATCTTCGTTCCGAGCGACTCAAGCAAAAGTTGGGAAAAGCCTTCTCCTTCATGATTCGTATCCGTGTGCCCGGAGGTGTTTGCACGCCATCGCAATGGCTCGACATCGATCGACTCTCCGATGAATTTGCCGATGGAACTCTGAAGCTCACTACACGACAAGCATTCCAGTTGCACGGTGTGCTCAAGAGTAATCTAAAGCAGACGATTAAGGAGATAAACGATACCCTGCTTGATACACTAGCAGCTTGTGGCGACGTAAATCGCAACGTGATGTGTACGCCTACTCCTTTCGAATCTAAAGCACATGCTGAAACCTTGAAACTCTCCAAGGCCATTAGCGAACATCTTTCACCTCAGACGACTTCCTATGCCGAAATCTGGCTTGATGGTGAACGCAAGGTTATTAACCAAGGCGAGGAAGTGGAACCCATCTACGGCAAGACCTATCTTCCCCGGAAATTCAAAATTGCCGTTGCTGTTCCTCCGCGCAACGACGTTGATGTGTTTTCAAACGACCTGGGCTTCGTTGCCATTGTCGAGGATGGAGAGATTTTAGGTTACAACGTACTTGTCGGCGGTGGTCTCGGAATGACTCACGGCAAGGATGCCACATACCCTCGAATTGCCGATGTTATTGGCTTTTGTACTCCCGACCAAGTGCTTCAATTGTCCGAGGAAATCGTAAAGATCCAGCGCGACTATGGCGATCGTTCCGATCGTCGCCACGCTCGACTCAAGTATACCATTGAAGATAGAGGGATCGAATGGTTTCGGGAAGAATTGAACCATCGTCTTGGTCGGGTGCTCGAGTCTGCACGAGAAGTCTCTTTTGATGCCACGACCGATCGATACGGGTGGACCCAAGACCATGAAGGTAAATGGCATTGCTGCCTTTTCGTCGAGGGTGGACGTCTACGAGATGCCGATGGAGTGAACGCCAAATCCGCTATCCGTGAGATTGCTAAGATCCACAGTGGTGATTTCCGATTGTCTCCCAACCAAAACTTAATCGTGGCCCGGGTGGATGATGCCAATAAGGCCGAAGTGGAAAAAATTCTGACCGGGCATGGACTGTCCGACCCGGCCAAACTGTCGGGTCTTAGGCTCAACTCCATTGCATGCACTGCGCTCCCCACCTGTGGTCTCGCATTGGCCGAGAGCGAGCGTTACCTCCCCGGCCTTGTCGACGAACTGGAAAAGATCATTGATGACTTGGGCATTCGTGATGAATCCATCGCCATACGTTCTACAGGTTGTCCAAATGGTTGCGGTCGACCTTATCTTGGGGAAATCGGTCTCGTCGGCAAGTCACCCGGCAAATACAATGTTTATCTTGGTGCAGGTTTTGACGGCGGTCGTCTCAATAAACTTTACAAACCGGCCTTGACCAATGACGAAATCATCGAAGAGCTTACCGCCGTTCTGAGACGCTATTCTGACGAACGTGAGTCCGGCGAACGCTTTGGTGACTTTTGCATCAGGGCGGGGTACGTGAAGGCGACCGTTCAAGGTCCGGACTTCCATAACTGAAATTCTGCATAGTTGCAGAAAGGTAACTTAAAGTGAGCAGAAAACGTGGAGGTGGGAAGCATGTTGCTCGCCGTACTCATGCCGACCTGCATTCCGGAATTTCGACTCTGGACGAGGATGACGCGTTGGAGTTGGTGGAGAAGCTGGGGGATGATGCTTTCCTTTTGATTCTGGATCAGGTTCAGGATCCTCGCAATCTAGGCGCTTGTTTACGTTCCGCCGAATGCGCGGGCGTTGATCTCATCGCGATTCCTTCCGGACGTTCCGTCGGGATTACCGAGGTCGTTCGTCACGTAGCTGCTGGGGCTGCCGAATCGCTGCCCATTGCCCGCGTGCGAAACCTTTCTCGTTTTCTGCGGGCGTTGTCGGAACTTGGGATTCGTTTGGTCGGAACTTCTGATCAAGCCCGGTCTACCCTTTACGAGCTAGACCTGAAGGGGTCTCTCGCTCTTGTTGTTGGAGCGGAAGGTGGCGGGATACGAAGGCTTACTGCTGACTGTTGTGACGACCTTGCCAATATTCCCATGCAGGGGAGTGTGGATTGCCTGAATGTTTCCGTGGCGACGGGCGTGTGTCTTTTTGAAGCCGTTCGCCAACGGAGTGTGCCGGGTTCGAATTGACGGCGGCTGTCTTTTCAGGAGGAGGTCGCTTCCGCCGATGCTATTTCCTCCGTCTTTCCGCGTTGTGCTTGCTTGGCCAATGCCCACTCGCAAACAGTGGCGAAAGCCCCGGTGAAAAGCAAGTCGCTCAGTAATGAGTTTCGAAGAAACAAGTATGCAGGCGGATACCCCGGTTGACCTAGGGTCAAAGCCTGCCAAAGACCTACGAGGGATTTGGGGTAAACGGGATTGTAGAGCCAGGCGCAAGAGCAAGTGACGACGTAAAAGAGAAGGGAGCATCCCGCAACTCCTCCCAATAAATTCGTCCACGATTTGCGTTTGCTAATGTAAGTGCCTGCGAAAACGGCCAAACCATACGAACCGTAAGTCGCGAGCATGAAGGGAGCGAAGAGACTTTCCCCGTAGGTGGGATTTAGGGCTAGGTCCGATCCGATGACGGCAACGGCGGGAATCAACCAACCGATGGATCCTCGCAAGTAAACTGCTCCGCAAAAGAACAATGCCAATAAGGGCGAAAAATTGTGCAAGGCAGAGTTTTCAATAGGCAGATACCTTGACCAACCGATAGCTAGAATGACGGTTGCCGCACCAATATAAAAGGCTAACCCCTTATGTGGTCGACTGTATGTGGAAGTCTCGAGTTTCATAAAGGTTTAATTCTGCAGAAAGCTAAGGGATGTAGCAACCTTTAGTCTTCCGTAGTTGTTTTTTTGAGTAATTTCATGAGACGGTCGACAAAGGGTCTTTGCTCTTCCTTTAATTTTCGTTTTGCGTCTTCTGGAGAAAGCATTTCGGCCCTGTCGATTTCAGGGAAGGTCCACATGCGGCCAGTACCTTTCGGATATTCAAGGGTGATTTCATTGCATTTAGGAATCCTCCCATCCTCCCAGTCCCCCTCAAAGGCCCAAGCATACACTTGCTTGCGATTCTTTTGCTGGATTGAACCCAGATTAATAAATGGACCTTCGGCTTCTTTTCCCGTTTCTTCTAGAAACTCGCGGAGTGCGGCGGCGAAGATCTCTTCGTTTTTCTCGGGTTCTCCCTTAGGTATGCTCCACCACCCCTCATCACGTTTTTGAAAGAACGGTCCACCGGGATGGGCTACGAGCATCAGAGGAGTACCATTTTCTTTGTTGGAAAGATTAAATAGGAGGAGACCTCCGCTGACTTTTTGGGCCAAGGGAAAACAATGGTTGGAGTCAGCTGAAAAGTGGGCGATCTTTCCGCAGAATCACTAAATCCCAATCTTCATTTTGAAAGCGCCGAGCCTTTGGGCGAAATGCTATTTGTCGAAAGCCTAGCGCCTTATAGCAACGAATTGCAGGTACATTGAAGTGGAAGGCGTTAAGCGTAAGGTGTGTGTAATTGAGTTCATCAAATGCGATGCGCAAAAGTTCCGAGCAAAACGAACGGCCGTAAGCTTGCCCTCGGAGTTTAGGTTCGACGATTACTCGGCAAATGATTCCTTCACCCCCTTTTTCTCCGACTAATTCGCCGTAGGCTACGAAATTTCCATGTTGAGAAACTCCTGCGAATGGGTGCAGATTCCCGCGATTCAGGTGTGAAATGAAGGTTTGTGGGGTAGGGGAGTCTTTAAAGGTATTCCCGGACCATAATTTCAGTTCCCGTTCGGAGTCTGTCCAAGAAAGGAGTCGGGAAACTCTACTCAAGGTGAATGGTTCAATTTTCAACTCTGGCAAGGCACTCTTGTGGGAATGTGGCTTAACTTGACCACTTAAATAACTTTCTTGTCGAAAGGCGGAGTTATTCTCCTTGTTTACTTGGAGCATTTTTCAATGTCTTGCTAAAATGGTTAGGGGTTGCGGAGAGACTTGCTGCGAGCCCGTAACATTTCAGGGGGCTTTGGGCGAAGACGAGAAATAGGGTTTCGGTTTGGCGGGTAAACGCCTTTGGTCTGAGTGAAGATCGCTTTGGCTTTTTCGTCGAATGTCCCGGCCTTTTCGAAATTGTCCTTGTTGAGGTATACCAGCGCCAGTCCCGCATAACATGCACCGACGTCGGTGTGGCTTTCACCAAATCGTTTTTTTCGACTAGCCAAGGCTTTTTCGAGCAGGCCTATCGCCTCATCTCTTTCCCCCTTGGCTTCTTTAACCAGCGCCATGCCCTCCTGACAGTCGGCGACATCGGGGTGCGCTTCTCCGAAAGTTCGCAATTTCACCTTCAACGCTTGTTCGTAAAGTTCCGAGGCTTCGTCATATTTGCTTTCGGCATCAAGCACAAAGGCGAGGCTGCATCGGATGGTGGCGACGTCGGGATGGTGAGGTCCTTTGGTCAGAATTATTTTCAAGGCGGCCTCAAAAGCATCTTTTGCCTTTTGGTTTTCTCCTGAAAAGTAATGAGCCACGCCCATGTTGTTGTAGATTACGCCAATGTCTTGGTGGCGATTCCCCTGAATGGGTAGCCTGTTGGCGAGTACGTACTGGTAACCTTTTAACGCGGTTTCGTAATCGCCCGTCTTGCATAGGTTGTCGGACTTGCGTTGCATGACGGCCAATTCGTAAAGGCCTATGCGATTCTGCCCGGAGACTGAGAGCGCAGATGTGAAAACAAGGATGGAGGCTATGATTTCCGTTTTCATGAGAGAGATGGAGTTTTTCTATATTCAAGCATAGTAGCTCTGTCCGTTTAGATGATCAACATCTAGCAAAGGCTGTTCGCTTAAGATAGTCAAGACCCTCGCCTTTCGAATGGTGTCTTTACGGAAAATTCCCTTTCTGACGAAATAACTTTGCCAAGAGGGGCATCTTCGTTTTGTTCAATCATACATTCTGGAGACAAGCAATCAACCAAGGAGAAGAATTAGCCATGACAAAATCCAACAGGACACTTATTGGAATTATTTTAATGCTTTCCGCAGCTCTCTTCGTGGGGGCAATTTGGGATAAGACCGAGGCAAAGCTGAAGGTTATCAAGGCAGGAGTGGATGAAAAAGGACACCCGATATGCGTGAATAAAAGCCAAGTTTACCTTTTTAAGAAAAACGAAGCGGAGAAAACCATCACTTTCTTCTATCACGATCCTATCTCGGATGATGCTTCCGTAAAGAAGTCTTTCTCCGATGTCGACAACTTGAACAAGTACTGGGACGAACTGCTCAAGAGCTGGTAGCTAGCCTTTCGAAAGCTAGTCGGGTTTCCCCTCTTGTGTTTGGGGTTTCCCCGTCATCGGAACAAAGGCGACGAGCAGAGAGTTTTCTTGTTCGTACCCATTTGCCGTGCGACGAATGATCACTAGGCGTTGCTTCGTCTCGCCCACGGGAATGATCATGCGTCCCCCGACTTTCAACTGATTCAACAACGATTGAGGCACTGTGGGAGGGGCCGCAGTAACGATAATGGCGTCAAAGGGGCTCTTCTCGTTCCACCCCTCGTGACCGTTGCCAATTCGGACGTCGGCGTTATCGTAACCCAAGTCTCTCAACAGTGTTTTGGTGCGTTCTCCGAGTTCTTGGACGATTTCGATGGTGTACACCTCGCGAACCAATTCAGCAAGGATTGCGGTTTGGTAACCGGAACCAGTGCCAATCTCTAAGACGCGATCCCCATGCTGAAGGTTTAATGCCTCCGACATGAAAGCAACGACGTAAGGCTGTGAGATGGTTTGTCCGAAGCCTATCGAGATGGCATGATCATCGTAAGCTTCGCGACGTTTGTTTTCCGGCATGAATTGATGGCGTGGTACCTTTCGCATGGCTCTCAACACCCGTTCGTCGTTGAAACCTCGCCCGACGAGTTGTCGCTTCACCATGAATTCACGATCATCGAAATGTGTGCGAGAAGTGCTTTCCATGGATGGTGCGGGAAAGTGGTTTGCCCAACTTGTAGAAACCTCTTGGTCACTGCGAGATGGTGCGGGCACCCGGGATCGAACCGGGGACACCAGCTTGGAAGGCTGGGGTTTTACCGCTAAACTATGCCCGCGTTTGAGAAGCTACGACCTTTTAAAGGGTTGACTGTGTGGGTCAAGGTGAATTGATTTCTCAATGGGTTGATTGAACGCTTCGATGGTGTGGGTAGTCGGATGATTTGCCTGCTTGGTCTTGGTGTGAATCTTGGCGGATGCGGGTTCGCTAGAGTGGGAAAATACAATGGGGGTGGAATGATGAGTAAGAAAACGATGTGGATATTGGTGGGAGCAGCCTTCGCCTTGAATGTGGTGGGTCTCCTATGGATTCAAAATGAGATTGTCGGGCCTGCCGCTGGAATCGAAGCGGAGGAGGAATCGGTTTTGCGAGTTGCGGTTTTCCAACCTGGAGAGGACGAACTGGCAGAGGATGCTGACAAGCTGTTAATCGTATTCAACCGGGAGCTTGTCCCTGCTGCCGAGGTTGGTAAACCGATGGGGTGGCAGCCTTTTTCGATGGAACCTCTCACGGAAGGACAATGGTTGTGGAGTCGGACGAACGCGATGGAGTTCCGCCTGAAGAATCCCTTGCCTGTCGGTAATCGCTTCATCGCGAAAGCGACGACTCACTTTGCTCGTCAACTGGGTGAACCTTTGCATGGTAAAAAGGAATTCGCCTTCCAATCTTCTTCTCTATGTGTCGAACGTTGTTCGAATCTGGGTCGTATTGACGGTAGGATTCGAGTGGAATTTCGCTTCAATCAGGAAGTGGAACCCGATGTTCTTTCTGTAAATCTCGAGGCGACTACCGGCGATCCCGTGGTCAAACTCAAGGGGGAAGTTCTCAGTACAGGAATGAATCGCCGGCACGTGGTGGCTTTTGAAGAGCCTAAAGATCGTCTGTTGGCTTTGAAGCTGAAGAAAGGAATGGCAGGTGTAAGTGGTTCTCTTGGCCTGAAGAAGGATTTTGTGAATGAGATCGAACTTCGTCCCACTTTTGCCGCTCTGTCCGCACGTACCCCTTGGCGCTGGGGGACGGAGGAAAAAACGTCGGTTGAGCTAAGGTTTAACGAAATGCTCGATCCGTTGCTGACCATGCCCCGCATTTCTGTAACTCCAAAAGTAGAGGGAATGACGTCAACGCTTTCTCGATATGGCATTCGCCTTTATGGCGCATTTGGTTCCCCCATTCGGCACTATGTCGCCAGAGTCGAGGGAGATATAAGATCATTTGACGGACAGGTTTTGCCTGCTGGAACCAAGTTTCGTTTTAAGATGCCCAGCCGTTCGCCTTCGATCGAATTCGTCCGGTCTCGGGGTGTCCTCAGCCCAAAGGGTAACCTGAGTCTGGAATTAAAGACCGTTGCCGTTCGCAATGTTCGCCTTTCCGCGACCAAGGTCTATCCCAACAACCTGGCAGCTCACTTACGTGGACAATCTCTCAGCCGAGTCGGGCGGGAATTGTTCTCCGAGGTCGTGGCGATTGAGGGTGGAGTTGCTAGTTCGTTGAAAACGACTCTTCTCCGTTTGAGCGACTGGATTGATAAGCCTCTTGGGTTGTACTCCATTCAGGCGGAAGCAGAGAACCCAAGGTGGACGGACGACGTTGCCATCGTCGCGGTGACCGACCTCGCCATCACCACGAAATCTTATCCCTCAGGAGTTCTTGCTTGGGTTACTTCCTTGAGCGAAGGCAAACCCGTGACGGGTGTAGAGGTGTCAGTCCTTTCCACCAAGAACCAGATTTTGGCTGCGGGAAAGACGGACGAGCGTGGTCTCGTAGAGCTAGACGCCCCCGCCGACCATCCTGCGGGCGAACCGTGGATTGTCCTTGCGGCCAAGGGCGACGACCTCAGTTTCCGCCGGCTTGACCAACGAAAGTGGGACTTGCCGACCGTAAACAAGGATGGGCGTGAACCCCCAAAGGGATTGGACGGTTTTCTGTATGCTGCTCGCGGGATTCGGCGTCCGGGCGACGTGGTGCGGTTGACCGGGATTGTTCGGGATGATGCCGGTGAGGCTCCCGCTCCGAACATACCTTTGGAGCTTCGTATTTATCGTCCCGACGGAAAATTGGCCAAGACCATGCCCATTAGCATGAGCAAGGGCGGAACTTTCCATACGTCCTATGACACCCCCGAGGAAGCTTGGACGGGGACATGGCGATTCGCACTGTCCTTGCCCGGTTCGGAAACGAGCATTGCGGAGACAACGACCGGGGTAGAGGCTTTCGTGCCCGTCCGCCTCGAAGTGAAGAGTGAACCAGCTCAGTCGTGGTTCAGTCATGACCAACCTCCCGAGGTTTCGATTTCCGCTCGCTATCTCTTTGGTGTTGCAGGGGCTGACCTGCCGTTTCAAGTCGCGGGAGATTGGTCGAAAGTATCATTCGAGGCCGTGGGTTTGGAGGATTTTCATTTCGGGGACAAGGACAGTCATGAGAAAATGTCCTTACGCTCCATCGATGGGATGACCGACGAAACCGGTTCCGCTAGCGTATTCCCTCCGAGTGATCGGTTGTCACCCGGATTCTGGGAGGCCGCCGGCTACGTTACCGTAAACTCTACGGGCGGTGCTTCCGTGAGCGATCGATTCACCTTGCGAAAGCTTGCTGCCTCGCGACTTATCGGCGTACGCATTGCGAACGGAGGTAAACCGTTGGCGAGCGAGGCGTTTTCGGTCGAGTTGGTAGCTGCGGGTCCGCTTGCAGATGAAGTACCTGTTGGAAACGTCGAAGTCGTTTTGGAAAAGCTGGAAACCGATTGGGTGATGCAACGTGTCGACGGACATTGGACGTGGCATCGTCGGGAGGATGCCTTCGAGGTCACCCGGAAGCTGGTCGAAAACGTGGCTGGGGCAGGGGAGGATTTCGCCCGAGTCGAGATGACTTGCCCTGAACCCGGAACTTGGCGCTTGGTTGTTCGTGATTTAGTCGGTGGCGCGGTGACTAAAGTGCGCTTGGATGTCCCTAGGGTCGGACAACCCATTGCCGCCACGGGTTCTCCTCACCGAGTGGGACTGAGTCTCGACCGTGCCTCCTATCGTCCCGGGGAAATGGCTCGTGTGGCAGTGGAAGCACCCTTTGCGGGCGAATTGCTTTTGTCAGTTGAGACCGATCACGTAGCTTGGGCGGAAACATTTACACTCTCGTCCGCTCGGTCCGTATTGGAGGTTCCTCTTCCATCACGCATGCCCGGAGGTGCTTTTGTTACTGCATCTGTAGTGCGTTCCCTTGACTTTAAGTCTCCTGAGTGGAAACCGCATCGGGCATATGGAATGGTGCGCCTGGCTACGGACTTTTCCAAAGAGCGTCTCGATGTTGAGTTGGATGTGCTCGACAAGGTGCAGCCGGGCACCGTGGTCACTGTTCGGGCTAAAGTGAAAGCCGACGAATCGGCTTATGTTCATCTTTGGGCGGTGGACGAAGGGGTTTTGTCCGTGACTGACTACGAGACTCCCGCCCCAACCGACTTATTCTTCGGCCAGTGGCGGGCAAAGGTAGATTCGGGCGACCTCTATCTCGAACTTTTGCCCGACCACAAGAGACCAGGCTCGATGGAGAGATTCGGTGCGGGGGGGGGATCCTCGCGTCGTTCGCTCGTTAAAGCGAGGTCTCCAAAGACGGTCATTCTCTGGAATGAATTCGTGCCCTTGGGCAAGGACGGATTCGTGGAATCCAAATTCGCTATCCCGTCTGACTTCACAGGCGAGGTTCGCTTCATGGCCGTCGCGGTGGCGGGGAACTCGTATGGTTCAGTCGAGAGTTCTATGACTGTGGCTTCACCACTTCTCGTGGAAACCTCTTTGCCCCGTTTCGTCGCTCCGGGAGACAAATTTCTTTCTCCCGTCACACTTTTCAATTCTACCACTGAAGATATTGTGGCTAAAACCGAATTCATTCTTTCCGGGCCCGCCCAATTGCTCGGTGACTCGAAACGGACTGTTACCCTTTCTGCGGGTGGTTCAAGTACGATTTGGTTCGAAATGGAAGCCAAACGCAGCATGGGTCTTGCGTCGGTTTCGGTCAAGGCCTCGGGTAATGGGCTTCTTGCAGAAGCTAGCGGAACTTTTCCCGTTCGCCCCGCTGCGACCTTGGACGCCGCTTACGAAACTTTCGTATTGAATGCCGGCGAGTCGAAGGCAATCGAATTGCCCGAACGCTTTCTTGCCGACGGAGCGAAGCGTACCGTCACCCTATCGGCTTCGCCCGTCACGGACCTGCGACCCGCCCTCGATGATTTACTAGGTTTCCCATACGGTTGCGTGGAGCAGACCACAAGCAAGGTTATGCCATTGGCGTATGCCGCCAAGTTGCTTGGTGGAGGAAAAGCGGAGTTTGCCAAGGAAGCGGTTCTTGCGGGCATCGAGAGGCTTTCCACTATGCAGACTCGCTCAGGTGGTCTTGCCTACTGGCCTGGTGGTCGAAAGCCAAACCTGTGGGGTACGTGCTATGCGTCGTCCTTCCTAATCGAGGCGAAATCTGCCGGACACTCCATTGACAAAGAATTTATCGATGGGGTGGTTGGCTACTTGCGGGAATCCCTGCGTTCAGGTGAAAACGACTTGGACGAGCAAGCCTTTATTTGCCAAGTGCTTGCCACCTTTGGTCAACCGGAAACATCCCGTCAACGCTATCTTCTCGACCAAGTGGGGGGGCTCGACTTTGCCGGTAGGGCCCGTTTGGCAGGGGCATGGCTGGCGAGCGGACGCCCTGACCTTGCCCGCAAGTCACTTCCCGACGACTCTCTTTCCCAAACCGTTTCGCGCACATTCAAAGGTCGTCTCACCTCACAGACTGCGGCCGAGTCGATTCTGCTTTCAGTCCTCCTCGATCTGGACGATCAACACCCTTGGATAAGTGAACTCAAGCACCGTATTTTACGCGGGCGCAAGAATGGTCGTTGGAGGAGCACGTTGGATAATGGCCTTGCCATTGCCGCTCTCTGTAAGCTGCAGGCTTCAGCCGAAAGCGATGCCGGTTCCTTCTCGGGTGAGCTGACCGGACCTAATGGGAAAGCCGTTTCCTTCTCATCGGAGGATACGACCGAAACCTCATTTGTCGGAAGCGGAGAGATTCGACTGTCTCCCGTGGGAGAAGGGAAGCTCTATGTCTCCGTTCTAACCGAGGGTCTTGTTGCTCCCGAATCGGTAAAACCCGTTAACGACGGTCTGAAGGTTCTACGCCGTTGGACTACCGTCGACGGGAAGGTTCTTCGAGACTGGCAAGAAGAGGGGGGAGATCCCGTGAAAGTGGAGATCGGAGACTTAGTTTGGGTGGAGGTCAAGTTGCAGACTCTCGACGTGGAGGCAGACAACGTGGCCGTTGTGGATGCCTTGCCGGGTGGATTCGCGGTGGAGAATCCTCGTCTGGCGACATCGGCTATGCGGTCACCAAGTGAGCCAACCCTTTTTACCAGCCAACCGGATAGTTCGCAGTTCCTTGATGACCGTGTCATCCTTTTTGCTTCAGCCAAGCATCGTCCGCAAGTTTTTCGATACGCCATTCGAGCAGTGGCGGGAGGAGAATTTCTGCTTCCCCCGGTTCAGGCCTCCTGTATGTACGATGAAAGTCAGCGTTCTCTTGGAGGCATGGGTTCCGTAACAGTGGTAGCCCGATGAAAGTGTCCTGCTTAAGCGAGTGGCTTAGGCGATATCGCGGGCGGATTCTTCTGACCTTCGCCGGAATGGGCGTGGGAATCTATTTCGCTCTGAACTGGCTTCTTTCGATCAACCCTTTTCCTGTCGAACGATTGGAAGCCTTGCCCGAAAGCGGTGTTCTGCTGGACCGGCATAATCGCGTCCTCACGCGAACCTTGACCAGCGAAGAACAATGGCGTCTCCCCATCTCCCTTTCGGAAATCTCGCCTTGGCTGAAGCGAGCGACCATTGCGGTAGAAGACGAACGCTTTCGCTCTCATTCCGGGGTGGATTTTGTGTCCGTTGCTCGAGCCTCCTTTCAAAACATATTTGCTTTGGACGTCGTCTCGGGGGCAAGCACGTTGGATATGCAGTTGTGCCGTATGCTGGAACCCAGACCCCGCACTTTCGGAGTGAAGTTTTCCGAAGCGGCCCGAGCATGGCGGTTGAAGGAAAACCTGTCGAAAGACGAAATTCTTCAGGCGTACCTGAACCTAGCCCCCTATGGTGGAAACCTAAATGGAGTCGAAGCGGCATCGCGACGCTACTTTGGCAAGTCGGCCAAGGAACTCTCGTTGCCCGAGGCTGCTCTTTTGGCAGGTATCCCTCAATCTCCTTCTCGCCTGCGCCCCGATCGTTATCCCGGAACCGCCAAAAGGCGACGGGACAAGGTGCTGGATCGGATGTGTTTGGAAGGAATGATTTCTCGCGATGTTGCCCAAGAAGCTATGAGTGAAACTATTCAGCTTGAACCTCGCCCATTGACGGGCGGGCAAAGTCGTCACTTCGTGATGGAAGCTTTGCATCGGAGACCTTCTGGCGGCAAAACCTATTTCGATCTCGGGCTGCAGTTGGAAGTAGAACGGATTGCAAGGGAACATGTGAAGCATTTGCCGACCGCATCCGAAGTTGCTGTTGTCGTAATCGAAGTGGAAAGCGGGGGGCTGATTGCGATGCTCGGAGGCGTGGACTTTGAAGATCCCCATGGTGGTCAGGTCAATGCTGCGATGGCATGGCGTTCACCCGGTTCAGCTCTTAAGCCTTTCGTTTTCGCTACGGCTGCCGCCGATCGGCGTTTGGATGGCGAGACAATTCTTTCTGACGCACCCGTAAGTTTTGCCGGCTGGACTCCCGAGAATTTTGACCGAACCTTCTCCGGAGAAGTGTCTGCGGGGGACGCCTTGCGGTGGTCCCTCAATCTGCCTGCGCTTCAAGTTGCTCGGGAAGTGGGCGCGGTCAAGGCAGCGGGCATGGCGGAGGGATGCGGCGTGCGTTTTCGGGGTGACCCCGTTGGTCGCGGAGGTCTTGCCTTCGTGCTGGGTGCGGTGGAGACGCGTTTACTCGATCTTACCAACGCCTACGCCACATTGGGCCGGGCCGGTATTCGCCGAAACATACGTACATTCATTGACGAACCTGTCGTGGATGCTCGAATTCTAGATGCGGACGTGTGTGCATGGTTAGGGCATGAATTGTCTTCTTGGCGTTTCCCTTCGACCGAGTTTGAGCATCTTTCCCCGCAATCGACTCCGTGGTTCATGCGTAAGACGGGTACGTCTTCCGGAAGGCGGGATGCCTGGGCGGTCGGTCACAACGGTAAGTATGCCGTTGGCGTGTGGGTCGGAAGACTTTCAGGCATGGGCGATGAAGCCTTCGTGGGGGCCAAAGTTGCCGAACCTGTCCTAGCCCGCATATTCGATCTTTCACAGGTGCGCGTGACAGAGGCTCCCGAAAAGCCTACCCCGTGGACAGTTACCCGACCGATTCCTTTGTCCGCAGAAGATTTGAAGCTTGCCATCCTGTCTCCCGAACCCGGAGCCGTTTACCGTAAAATAGACGAATTATTGGAGGTTCGCCCGAAGGCCAATCTAGATGGTGAGTTGCTATGGTTTCTCAACGGTCGACCCCTTGCCGGGGCTGAAGTCCGGCGTACTGCGGTGGGCATTGGACGTCACGAACTGCTTTGCCTCACCCCAATGGGAAAATACGCCCGTTCCCGTTTCGAGGTGCGTTAGCAGTCTCTTAGGCCAGTGCCTTGGCCGTTTCATCGAGAAAAAGCTGAGAACCAACTCGAAAAGGGAAAGACGGCATACTTGTGGAAAAGCTTTTCATGGGAAAGCAGGCTTCTTCCAGAAAATGGAATTCAGCGCCGGCTCCTCTGCAAATGGGATGACCCGCCGCGCAGTCCCAAGGTTTCGAACGGTATTCGATGCAACCGTCGAGGCGGCCTGCGGCGACGTTTGAGAGGCCAACGGCTGCTGATCCAGGGCAACGTATGCGCCAGATAGTAAGTGCTTCTTGGAGTTTCTCTTGTGCCTTGGAGGGAATGGGGAAGTGCATACAGAAAGTGAGCTTTTCGTTTACGAGGTCGGTGGCTGCCCTGATAGGACTTTCGCCCTCGACCGCTCCGAAGGTGGGACCACCTTGAAGGAGTAGGTCTCGTCCGTTGTCGTATATGAAGCCGTAGACGGGCATCCCTTTGCGAAGAAGACCGAGGGAAATGCCACACTCGGGAATGCCGACTGCGTAGTTGTTTGTCCCGTCCACGGGGTCGAGCACCCAAGCGAATTCTGCGTGGAGGTCTCTGAGTACGGAGTCGCTGTCGTTTTCTTCGGAGCAAAAGTCGTCTTCGGGGAAGTCTTTCGTGAGGTTCGTGAATATCTCGCGGGAGATTGTTTCGTCCACCACGGTTACTCGTGTTCCGTCTCCTTTCCATCGACTTTCGGCTTTCCCGAAGTTTTCTCGAAAATAGCCTACTTGATCGAGAACGGCTTTCTGTCCTGCGAGTATGCGGGATCGCAGAGATTCCTCGGCGTGACTGAGGTCGAGCGGATGCTCGGTTGGGATTACGGTTCGATCCATTTGCCTTCTTCTTTAATGAGATGGACCAGTCGGTCAACGGCTTCCTTTTCCGGGATGGCCGACTTTACACGATTTTTACCGACGTAAAGATCGATCTTGCCAGGGGCGGCGCCCACGTATCCGAAGTCGGCATCGGCCATTTCTCCGGGCCCGTTAACGATGCAACCCATCACGGCGATGGTGACCCCCTTTAAGTGTGAGGTGCTTTCCTTTACGCGTTGGGTGGTGGACTGAAGGTCAAAGAGGGTACGACCACAACTTGGGCAAGCCACGAACTCGGTTTTTGAGATTCTTGCCCGTGCTCCTTGAAGGAGGTTGTAGGCGAGAGCTCGAGCACGATCCGGATCGGGGGCATTCTCGACCGAGAGGAGGTCGCCGATCCCGTCGCAAAGTAGAGAACCCGTCAGGATTGCGGAATCGAGGAGTCGGGAAGAAAAGAAACCTTCATTGGGATGGATGCGCGCTTCGTCACTTGATCTTATCCAGATAGGGAAGGGCAGGTTGTGTTGTCGAAGGTAGGCGGCAAGAACCCTATAGGCTGCTACCGGATGCGCGAACGTGGAGGTTTTCGACAAGGTGATTATTGGAGCGGAGCCTTGATGGGCTGTAAGGACTTCGCCCAGTGAGCCGTTGAGCTCGGTCGGTTCCAATGCAAGGGCGGATGTATGGCCTGCGTTTTCTGTTTCAGTAAGAAACGTATGAAGATCCTCGGCTTGACTGGGAGCGAAGGAGCGAAGGACAAGGATGTTCGGTGAACCTCGGTCGGAAGCTCTGGGCGGCAGGTCAAACTGTTCGTCAGGTTGGTATTCGACTACGAGAAAGGGTAGGGAGCCAACAAGAGTTTCCCGCAAAGTCTCCAAGTGGGATAGATCTTCCTCGTACTTGAGCCTCAAGAGCAAGCCCTCGATCGGCGCATCCTTGTTTGCGGCTTGGGCTTTTGACAGATCGGAAACGATATCTCGAAACTCCTCAAGGGGGCGACCTGCCGGAACAATCACGCGAGGCGGTTCTTTCGGGCCCACTTTGCAGCTTGG
>CAWVZQ010000011.1:0-21906 GCA_963934405.1 uncultured Opitutales bacterium
CGTTCATTTCTGCCTTCGTTGAGCAATGTACGGACTCTGCTTCGTAAGATCCCAGTTTGATTACACCGCTTTCCGCTAGAAGGCGGATGTTGCATTGATCTTCAACCGTGACATGTGCCCCTATAATTGGTTGCTCGGCTTTCGCTAGAAGAGCTTTGGCTTTTTCGCTCCATTTTATTGCTTGCCAATACATTTCCGAAAAATCCTGTCGAAGAAGTATCGAGGTTTTTTTGCGAGGAACTCTTCGAGGAAATGCCTTTTCAGTGTTCCACAAACCGCGAAAATCAAGTCTTGAAGATAATGCCCGCCCTTCAAAAGCAAACCTTATGATTTCTTCGCGAAAATGTAGGGTTCCCGAAAAGTTCTCCAGAGCAGGGCTTCTCTCTTGATCCGCCGCTAAGCACCAAGCGTCCTCTATGCTGGCATCAGTTGGTACGAAATTCCCCATAAGCAAGGAACCTAGTTTGAAATGAGCGTCTAGCCTTCGAATAAAGCAGAGGGAGGGGAGATCTTTTCCAGGAGCTTTAAGTCTGGCGTTTCTAATGCCAATATTCCCCCCAAGAGTGAACGTTGCCTCCTCTACCTCGAGGACTAATCCCTCTGGCACAGTGGCGTTGTTCATTTCCTGAATCCAAAATGTGGGGATCGGAAAGCGAATATTCAAAAGCATAACAAACAGAATCTGTAGTGCAAGGGTCGCGAGAAGGAACTTCCCCGGCCAATTGCCCCATCTTTGATTTCTTTTCAAGTGCTATAGGAGTTTCTACGTGCTTGTTTGGAGCGAGTAACCGAGAAGGATCATGGATTCGGATTTGAGTCGTCAGGAAGTATTTCCGACAGAAGATCCATTAGACCAATAGGAATGAGAAATGAAAGGTTGGCGGATGGCGAACCTCCTCCCCAAGTCTGTCCTCCTATACGATTGGTGAACCTATAAACACGAGTTTTGTTTTCGTTGCCCTCGCCACCGGGTAAAGCTAGGTCGGATTGTAATTCGTAACGCCAAGGGATTGTTTGACCTCGTAGCCGGATACCATCTGACAAATACTCTTCCGTGATGATTTTTCGAGCACTGAAGTTTCTTAAAAAATATTCAAGATCCTTGGTCTGATTGGTGTCGAGAGAGATCTCCGTGCTGTTGGCGTCGATATCCATTAAGCGAATATCCTTTATGTCAACGGCTTGAGGAAGGCGTTCCAGTAGGCGTTTACGAAAGCGAAGAGGGGAGGGGGCCAAGAGAATCGGGATAGTCTCGTCAGCGGTGAAAACGAATGGTGCGTCGTCTCGACGAGCATACCAACCAGTCAATCCATCGGCATGGTGTCCGATGCGTAAAGCTACAGTTTCTCCCTCCATCGTCGTTAGCGTGACGGAATGATGGGGTCGGTCGAAGCCATACCCCTTGAGGTCTTCTTCCGAAGGAGCGTCACTTACAAAGGACAGTGCTTCTAGTGAGAGCAATTCATAGATGAAATTCTCGATTGTCTCGACGTCGCCTGGTCTTGTGGACACTTCTCCTTCATCGTCTAGTAATATAACTTCCCAGCGACCGTCCTCTAGTTTATGTAGCGAAAGTCTTAGGTTCGAATCATGAATTTCAATGGTGCCGATAGTTTTAGAATCTAAGGCAAGAAGTTGACGATTTCTGAGCCTTCCTTCCGCGTTAGCCAGAAGCGATACTAAGGACTCATTTACAATAAAGATGACCGACTCTCCTTCGACTTGAGCAGGCCGCAAGTTTGCACCGTTCCCATCATCAATGGGCTCTCCGATGACTACCGATCTTCCACTCGAACTACCCTCTAAATGTATCCGGAAGGCTGGGGAATCCAACCGAGAGGAGAGGCTTTTTACCTCTGCTGGATCTGTCACGAAACGTATGGCTTTTGACGAGATGAGCTGGTTTAAGAATAGTCGAACGGTATCTGTGTCTGCAGGGGCTTGTATGGGTGAGGTGATGTTCCATGCACCGGATGTTTCTCTCATGATTCGAGTTTTAACGAGGGTGTCTCCTCGTTTGATGCGAATTCCGAACGCTCGAACATCGTATACGGGGAAGTTCAGGAATTCACGCTCCATCCATTCGGCGACCGAAATATTGGCGGTATCCCATAGAGATGCGTTGACCGCCCAAATCTCTATTTTTTCACTTTCATGAAAATCAGGCATGACATAGCGTTCTCGACCATCTCGAGTAGCGGAACCGAACGCGAGTGTGACTTTTCCTGACTTTGATTCCACCGTGATTGCCAGGGCGGAGCGATCCAGTCCATAATCGGAAAGACTTTCTCCTTTCTCCTTTATTTCCTCAAGACTGAACAGTCTGCGAGCCTCGATATGCCGCAGTCTGCCAGTAAGTTTCGAAGTGGCAAATTCGTCTGCCTTCCATTTCATGGGCGTTAGGATATTCCAACCATCGTCTTCCTTCGCGAGGGTAAGCGAAGTATTGACAGGAAATCCTCTTCCTATGGTTATCTTCTGGGGGTCTCCGAGTAGTTCAATCAATGCGATTGTAGGGTTAATTGGCGAGTTTCCGTCTTTGTTCGTCAATTGGTAAATCCCAAAAAAAGTAACCGCGTTTAAAACTATTAATAGTAAAGTCGAACGCTTCATGATGCCAAGATGTCTTTGCGAAGCCAATAAACGAACAAGCCTAGCAAGGCAACTATACTGGGGACATAGGCTGTAGAATAAAGGAGCTCTCTAAACTGTTGTTCGTTCATTTTTATGCTATAATTTATTATCTCTTTCGGTGGTATGTCGAGCATTTCGCTTTCGTCTAGAAACCAATGAACTAGATTGCGAAGAAGGGTACGGTTTCCGGCATTTGATCTAAGGATGCGATTTACGAAGATTTGCGAACTTCCCATTACCGCTACTTTCCCACCTTTTACTTTAACCTCATGTCTTGGCCTAAGTTTTTTTTCAGACAAGCTGGCAACCGGAACGGGTCCGGTGATGTCCAGTAAATCGTTCCGGCCGTCAGGAGGTTTTGAGGAACGCCAGTCACTTATCCCCCAAGAAGTCCGAGAAGAGTAGATTAATTCTGTCGCCTCGATTTGTTCGGGGGGGGCGTTTTCACGTTCAACAGGGCGACATTTACCGGTATAGACAGGTAATCCATGCCGGATAAGAGGCTCCACAACCGGGTGTTCCTCGCCCTGAGAATAAGTGCGGAGCGAGTAGTCGCCCGAGAAGATATCGAATTTTGAGAGATCGGGGTCGTGGACGAGCATGTCGTGGCAACGTAATCCCCATTCCTTCAGTAAGGGATGGAAACCAAAGGCAGGGGGTGAGTCTATGGACTGGTCGACGATGGGGTCGATCAACAACATTAGACTGCCTTTCCGTTCGGAAAGGAAAGTTCGAAGTCGGGCCACTTCCTGTGCTCGGAAAGGCACTTGTGGAGAAGTCACCACGACAAGAGCGGCATCCTCGGGAATACGAGCATTGGGGTCGGGTGCCAACGCAGCCACTTCTAGATTTCGGCTTTCTAAAAACTTTTGCATCTCGGAGAATCCATGATCACGGTTTGCATCACTTGGACTTCCCTCGCCGTGACCCCTTGTAAAGTAGACTACGTTAGGTCCTTTGCGAGCACGAGTAACTCCCATTAAGGATCGAAGAATAACTTCTTCACCGCCAAACTTTGTGGGTTCGGGCACATTGCGGTTGTTCTCTGCCCACTCGTCGTAAAGTCCAGAGTCAAAAACAGCATCTCGAGCTTTTGACTCGCGGGAGCGAAAGGCTTCCTTCGGGTCAGATGTGTCTGTCGCCGGCTGATCGTCGAACCGAAATAATATTGCTTTTTCCGGGTTTTCTTCACCTTGAGTTGCGACGAGGATTAGATTGGGTTCCGCCAAGTTATACTTTTCGATCAAAGTCTTTTGCGCCTTGCGTGCGTTGACGTCTACTCGATGAATGCGGATCGGGAAGGAGGATGGTGCTCTTTCGAAGGCGTCCAGCAATAAATCCAAATCGAGCAATAGGCGTTGTATGATCTTCGGTTGGTTGTTCGATTCCCGGATCGTGATGATGATGTCTGCAGGTTTTTCGAGCTTGGCCAACCAAGCTAAGGTTTCTTGCGATAGGGTGTATCTGCCTCCCTTCGTAAGATCGATGTTCAGATCTACTCTCGATGCAAGTTGATTGAGCCCTAGAGCCAGACTAGTCAAAAGCATGACTATGGTCCATCGATGTAACCTACGACTGCGCTCAGCGTTGCAAAAGTCCATTTTCCTCAATCGTTTAAACGTGTCGTGGCAAGAATGGCGAAACCTAGAAAGAGACAGGTTGTCACAAGGTAGTGCAAAAGAGTTGCTATGTCGATGATTCCAACTACGAAATGTTCTAGCCTATCCAATCCCGTAGTTAACGATCCAAGTGAATCCCTTAACGCATTTGCCGCAGCGAGACCCATTGTATCGGTAGGCATTTCGCCATGGAAGTACGCCATCAGAGCCAAGTGAAGCGTTAGTAGAGTGAAGCTAAGCATACCTGCGACCATTTGGTTTCGGGTGACCGAACTGGCGAAAATACCAATTGCCGTGAATGCGGAACCCGCAGCTAACAGGTATATTCCACCACCAATCAATTGAGCGGGTTCAAGAAGTCGGAGATTCATGGTTTCTTCCGGGAAAAGCCAAACTGCCAAGCACGGAAACCCTAAAGCGGAAACACACACGAGAATAAAGTAAATATACGATGCAAACCATTTCCCCACCACGACTGCGGTAACGGAAATTGGGGCAACCAACAAAGTTTCAAGGGTTCCCAATCGGCGTTCCTCGGCCAGACTTCGCATTGTGAGAAACGGTATGAGTGCGGGGGAGCCGAAAATCAAGGCAACCACTAACGACGCCAAAGGAGGCAAAAGCCAATCGGTTCGGGCAAAGCTCTCAAGGAAAAATCTGAACCCCAATCCTAGGAGCGTTAGAAAGTAAAAAGCGGCAACGTATGTAGCGGGAGAGATGAAAAGCCCAAAAACTTCTCGACGAAGAATTACTGAGAAACCTTTCACTTTGGTCCTCCCTCCTCTTCTTCATCGGGTTGTAGAGTTGCGGAAACTTCCCTTATGTTTTCTCGAGATGAATCCGTTTGTTCCCAACTTCGTTTAGTGGCTTTTAGAAAAATCGATTCCAAGTCTGGGCGAGCCATTGTGAATTCACGGGTTTGCGTGACGCTTTGGGTCACGAGTGCCTTCAATATGCTCTCCGCGGAGGATTCGCCTTGCGGGGTACAAAAAGAAAAACGTTTTCGACCTGTAGGGTCTGTCGGGCTTTCATCGGTCAACTCGCATAATGGATCAATGTCTTTCGCTATTTTTTCGATGACTGAACGTTCACCGCCGGCCACAACTTCAAAAACCGTATTATCCAGATATTCCGCCTGCAGTTCCTGCAGAGTCCCTTCCGCCACTATGCGACCTCGGTTTAGAATCAACATCCGATCACAACTAGCTTCCACTTCCGAGAGCACATGACTGGATAGTAGAAAGGTCGTCTCTCCTCGCAACCTTTCCAAAAGCCTTCGAACAATACCTGTCTGCCGCGGATCGAGTCCAATTGTAGGTTCATCTAAAATCAACAATTTAGGCTCGTCCAAAAGCGCTTCGGCGATACCGACTCGTTGTCGATACCCTTTGGATAGGTTTCCAATGAGTCTTTCCGATGCTGAGCGACGAAGATCGCATAGGTTTAGCGTTGCTTCAAGCCGTTCGCGCAAACGCCCTCCCGACAATCCCTTCAAACGCCCGCGAAACTTAAGGTACTCGGAAACACGTAAGTCCTCGGGCAAGGGGTTGTTCTCGGGCAGGTAGCCAATATGTTTTCGGACTTCGCCTTCTTCCTCTGCCAAGTCCACTCCGCATACTTGGGCTTCCCCCGAGTCTGCGCCAGTCATACCGCAGAGGATGCGCATCGTCGTGCTCTTTCCTGCTCCGTTAGGTCCGAGAAACCCTACGATTTCACCTTTAGCCACTGAAAAAGTGAGCCCCGACAAAGCCTTTACCCGGCCATAGGCCTTGCTGAGGTCGGTTACCTCGATGACGTTCTTGGAAACCTTTCTTTCCTCGCTCATGTGGAATCTTGGTCTTGAAAGGCCAAGGCTATTCCCTTCAACGTAAGGTCGGGATCATGTTTTGTTGCGATTTCTCCAACCCTAAAAGCACCGCCGCCGGTGAGAATGACTTCACAGTCTCCATCTTCGATAATGCCCAAGGAAAACATCACTTTTTCTAGGATGCCTTGGATCATTGCGGGGAATCCGTGAACGAGTCCCAAAGCCATTGCTTCCGAGGTGCTTCGCCCAATAGCTTCAGTGAGTGGTGTTTCCGGGAGAGTGACCCTCGGCAGGAGTGCCGCTCTTTCGGTAAGGCAATCTATGAAAACTTGAGGTCCCGGCACAATGACTCCACCTTCGTAACCACCTTCGGAACTTACTATGTCGAAGGTCGCAGCAGTGCCCACATCTATGACGATTGCCGGAGTGCCGTAAAGTTTTTGTGCCGCGAGGGAATTGGCGAGCCTATCTTGGCCAACTCGTTCTGGGGTTGGGTAGCGAATCGGTAGGTCGCCGCAATTATCGTGAGTGAGTCGAAACGGGTTTGGAGTGATGGCCCGTAACGCATCATGAACGATTTTGTCCGCGGCAGGGACAACGGAGCAAAAAGCGGTTGCCTTTACTTCGCGGGGTAACAAACGGATGAATTCTTCCGGGTTCGCGATTAAGTCTTCAGTGAATAGAGTCCGGGAGTCCTTCACCCTCGTTCCGGAAACCAGACCGAAACGGACATTGGTGTTTCCGATGTCGACGCACAGCACGCTCTCTTCGGCAATTGTCACCTTTTGGGATTTAGGGTCACGTCCCCTGAAGAGTGAGATCTGATTCTTCCGTTTCTTAGCTTAATAAGCAAGGCTCCGGACTCATCTATTCCGGAAGCCTTTCCTTTCACCGTTTCCTTGCCCGATTGAGCGATGACTTGTTTGCCTGCGAGGGCATCCAGAGGTTGCCAAGATTTCTTGAGAGTTTTGGAGTCGAGTTTGTCGAGGCATTCCTTATAACCGTTGAGGATAACGCCGATTGTCCCGGCAGTTAATTCATGCAAGCGGAAGCTTCCGCCCGCTTCCGACTTAAGTGACGAGGCTGTATCCTTGAGAGCTTTTGGAAAACGATTTCGAGCTGCGTTTACATTCAATCCAAGACCGAAAACTAGCGTGCGAACACGTTCGGGGTCAATGGATGCCTCCGTGAGTATGCCGCCGATTTTACGACCATCCACAACGAGATCGTTTGGCCACTTTACCATGAGATCGATTCCCGATAGCGAGCGGAGATGGTTACACAGTCGGATGCCCAACCACAGTGTCAGCAATCTCAGTCGCATGGCAGGCATCTCCGGTCGAAAAGCTACGGAAAGGTAAAGGTTCCCTGCCGCGGGACTGTGCCATTTCCGTCCCAATCTGCCACGACCTTTTTCCTGAGAACTGGAGATGATGGCAAAGGATTCTTTTCTGCCTCCGGCGAGTTGCCGCTCAGCTTCGGAGTTTGTACTGTCCAGAGAACCGAATACAGAAATCGGACAGACAACTCCTTTCTCCCGAAGCCAAGCTTCCAGAAGGTGCTGGTTGAAATGGTCGGGCTCGGCTTCCAGACGATAACCGCGGTTGCGAGCAGCTTCGATTTCGAGACCCTGAGAGCGCAATTTGTCGATACGGCCCCAAACCGCCACTCTAGTCATTTTCAATCGGTCGGCCAGCACACTGCCTGACACGTAATCGGGTCTGGCGGCGAGTAAGGTTCGTAACAGGTAGCAACTGGGGTCTTCAAGTCCGGAGCGTTTGCCTTTCGGTTTTGGGGAAACTGTCCGCCTGCGACCTTTGGGATATTTTGCCATGATTTAACAGTTTGTCCAATCGAGACCCAAGTCCATCCACGAACTGTTGTGGACTGGTGCCCCTGTGGAGAGGAAGTGAGGACTCGCGTCTGCATATTGTCTAGCTGATTCCAACGTGATGCCTCCACTCGCCTCGACCACAGCTCTACCTTGGATCTCTTCGACTGCCTCGGCTACCTCCTCGACCGAGAAGTTGTCCAGCAGTATGGCGTCGACTCCTGCCGAGAGAACGGGTGCAATCTGTTCTCTGCAATCCACTTCGACTTCAACAAGCAGGCTTGGTTCCGTTCCTTTTAATCTGGCCACGCTTTCGGCTAATTTCTTGCCTTTAGTCGCTTGGTTTGCTGCAAGGTGGTTGTCTTTCACCAGTATGCGGTCGTTTAAGCCATAACGATGATTAAAAAAACCTCCGGTAGCGGTTGCGTATTTTTCCAACGCTCTGTATCCAGGAGTGGTCTTGCGCGTATCTAGAAGGCCTGTTTTAGTCTCTGACAATGCTTTGACGAAGGCTTTTGATGCGGTGGCAATCCCGCTCAGCCTTTGTATGAAATTCAGCAAAGTACGTTCTGCGGCCAACAAGCCAACGGCGGCACCGCTGATGAAGGCCAACGTCTCCCCGACTTCAACTTCGTCTCCATCACTCTTTGAGTTTTCAACCTTAGCATTCTCGACTTCAAATTCCCCCAGTATCAAGGACAGCATTGGTAGTCCGCAAGCAACGAGAGGTTCTCGAGCTACGATAGCCGCCGTTCCTAGGCCGGAAACTCCCATTGAAATGGTGGTTTGGTCGCCTGTCTGCGCCGTTTCGTGTATTAACCCTTTCCCGTACAAATCTTCTTCGACGGCAAGGCGAACAAGTTTGCGAATCGCATCCTTGTCGAGGTCATCCCACGAGAGGCGTTGGCGAAAATGAGAAAGGGCGGCCGGTTCCTTCACTTTAAGAAGGCCGAAGCTTCGGCAAATTCTTTAATAAGCTGAATCGTCGGTGGGGTGTCTGTTATAACCTGCCCTGGGTTTGGTCCCACTCCCAAGTACCTTACTTGAGGCAAGCTCCTTCCTTCGAAACCACTGGGGTAAGCTGCTTCGATTACTGAAGAAACCATTCGAGCCACATAGCGTTGAGCGTTTATTGGGAAGTCGTGGAAGGATTTTGCTACTGAAAGGTCTTCAGTCCAACCCGGGAGGTCTTCGTAAACCGGTTCTAGAGTCCTTCTCAATGCTTCGTCTCGAGGTACGCTTGTTATGATTCCACCATCCGGTTCTCGGTAGGCTACACATAGTTTGAGGTCTCCTTCCCATCCTTCGTCATGGGTAAGGACGTCGATCTTGTTGATAACGAAATCGTCGAAACCACAGTGGCGCAGGGCGTCTCCCTTTTCGACCGCGTCAAACCATCCGACCATTCGTTGGCGTCCTGTGGAAGTGCCGAATTCCAGTTTGGAGAGTTTTGACCCTAGAGGATGAGATTCAGCGTCGATTTGGGTTAGGAAATGGTGTGTCCCGACCTTCGTGTCGTAGGCTTTGCAGCAACCAAGCACATGGACGGGGCAGGGAGGGATGCCTGCGGATAAGAAGAGTTCGGGTGTAGTCGTGTGCGAAGCCGTTACGTTTGGCGAAAACCCGTGTCGTTTGTCCAGCCAATAGGATTGGCCGAACTCGGCTACCACGTGATTGCCGGCTTCCAAGGCGGATAGAGTCGCCTCGCGTACGTCGCCGATGCACGGGGCCAATTCTTGACCTGCATCCCAGTAACACTCCGTGAGGTTGTGGAGATTCAAGCTGAAGGGTTCGTCACCCTTGAAAATCGAAAAGTCGAACTCGCCGGAGTTGAAAATACCTTCGGAAATAGCTGGGGCATTCGCTTGAGTTTCGGCCTCTGTGAGCCGATCGAAAAAACTATTCCATGTTTCTTTCGAAACCCGACAAACGTGCCTAATCGTTCTTAGCGCTCGATCCACCCTTTGTCCTAGGGCTTTGGCAAAGGCGTCTTTATCGCCTGAAAGAAAACTGCTGTAGTGAATTTGCCACTGGCTGGTTTCGTCAGAGTATGCGGGGCTTATACCTCGCCCAGTGGATCCACGGTTTTCTTCACCTAGGATATTTACCCTGTAGTCTTCCCATGCTAGGTCGAGAAGACGGTGAGAGAGGTCGCTTAGCTGTGTTCTTTCATCAATCAGGAGGCGATCAAGAACGCTTATTCCACGGGCCTCTAATGGACGGGTTTCCCAAAGAAATTTTCGCGGATCGGCCACAACGCCGCATCCGACCAGGAGTTTGGGCAAGTCCGGTTCACCCACTCCGGAGGGAAGCAGGTTTAGTTTCAGTCCCGCTGCGGTATGACCTGAGTTGGCGCCACCGTTTACTTTGATTACGGCCGCGGCGGATTGACCTGTACGACGCATTATTTCATCAAGTGTTTCATGAACGACACGGCCTTTGCCTTCGTCTCCCATGCTGATGCCGATGTCGACGATGAGTTTGGAATTGAATTCTTCTGCAGCCATTTGAAAACTACCGATACTGGATCAACAAGTTAATATAGTTCAGCTACGGCCCAGGTCGCCTCGCTTTACCTCGACTATATCGTGGGTGGAGGCTTCTCTTTGGCCAGCCGGGCTTACTCGTAGAAAGCGTGCTTTCTCTCTAACTGCTTTAAGGTCGGATGCTCCAAGGTAACCGAGCCCTGACCGAATTCCTCCGACAAGCGTATCCAAGGTTTCTTGAACCGACCCGGCTACTTCCTTGAGGGCTTCAACTCCCTCCGCCGTGGTCTTGTAGGCAAGATCTTCTTTGGCGTGACCATAGCGGGCGGCTGATCCCTCTCGCATTGCCTCCAAGCTACCCATTCCGCGATATTGCTTGTATAGTTTTCCCTCGATCTCGATTATTCGTCCAGGAGCTTCTTGGCAGCCTGCAAGCATGCCTCCGCAGATCACTGCGTCGGCAAGAGTTAGTGCCTTAACTATGTCGCCTGATTTCGTGATGCCGCCATCGGCTATTATTCTGACTCCTGTTTTCTTTGCCGCTTGAGAAGTGACGTAAAGGGCAGTCATTTGGGGGATTCCTACTCCTGCAACGATCCGTGTCGTACAAATTGAACCTGGTCCTTGCCCCACTTTTATGGCGTTGGCTCCGGCTTCTGCAAGAAATTCCACGCCTTCACCTGAAGTGACGTTTCCTGCGAGAATGTTGATTTCAGGAAATTCTTCTCTTATGGTTCGTACTGCGTCCCCAACACCCTTGGTATGACCATGAGCTGTGGATACTGCTACAACGTCGAGACCTTCATCACGCATCGCTCCCACGTGCTCTAATAGCGATTCCCTATCTAGATCGCCATCAGGTGTTCGGTTCGCGGACACCGCTGCTCCACAGATCAAGCGAAAGTTATCATCTCGAGCCGGTTTTAAATGGTCACGAGTTTCTTCCATTATTCGCTCGATGTCGCTCAAGGTGTAAAGTCCGCAAAGGCAATCCTTCTCATCCACCACGAGGAGCTTGTGAATGCCCATGTGGTCGCTAAAGAACTTGTCAGCCGTCGCGATGGGGTCGGTACCTACATCTTGTTCCCTGATGGTATATACTTCATCGCGGGCTAGCATGCCATCGGTAACTTGATGGTTCTTGTATCGTTCCTTGACCACTCGTCCCGGGAGTAATCCCAATAACTTTCCAGACTCATCTACGATGGGAAAGGTGTGAAACTGAAAATTCTTATCCTTGATGAGCTCCAATACGTCACCAACCTGTTTGTCGGCAGATATCGTGATGGGGTCTCGGATCAAACCGTGGACATGGTATTTCACCCTCGCGACTTCCTTGACCTGGAGCTTCGGTGACATGTTGTAATGGATCAAGCCAAGTCCACCGCTAAGGGCCATTGCTATGGCCATGTCTGCCTCGGTTACGGTGTCCATGTCCGAGGAAAGGATTGGCATTCCGAGGTTTACTGATTCCGAGAGTTTGGTCTCGAGGTTGACATCCCGAGGGAGAACCTCGGAGTAGCGAGTAGCCAGCGTGATGTCGTCAAAGGTCACTCCTGAAGGAAGACTTTGACGGAAAAACTCGTCTGGCGGCAAAAAGAACTCCTCGTCCATGATCATTTAAAGTGTTGGAAAGGCTTGAAGCTTATGCCTCATGCGTTCTTATGTCACAAGGACAAATAATGATCGATAGCTTTGAAGTTAAGCCTCTGCGGCGCAATTTCCGTGAACCTTTTGCTACGGCAACGGGCATTTGGCGTACCCGCGAAAGTATGGTTGCTCGTGTGAAATACATGGATGGGCATGTTGGTTTTGGCGAAGTTGCCCCTACGCCTGGCTTTCGCGGAGAAACGTTTTCTGATGCCCATCGTTTTCTTTCCCTCTGGGAACCTCAAATGGAAATCCCCGACCATTTACCTCTTTGTCGTGCGGCGTTAGGTTGTGCCGGTTCCAGCTTATGGAGGACTCAGACTGCTTTTCCGAAAATCAAGACTGCAGCGTTACTTCGCTCTCCCGAGGAGACGAACTTACCTTTGAACAATGTCTTGAAAGCAAAAATCGGTATTGGCGAGCTAGGTTCGGAAATCGCAACTATCGAGAATCTCCTAACTCATCTTCCTGTGGGAAGCCGTCTTCGACTTGATGCGAACGGTTCTCTGTCCCGAACTGAAGCGAAAGCTTGGCTAGATACCTTTGAAGGTTGTTCCCAAATCGAATTTCTCGAACAGCCTTTAGCTGTTACCGATAGAAATGGGCTCATGGGTTTGGCCGAGAGCAATTCGTTGGCTTTGGCTTTGGACGAATCGTTGCTCGATGTCCAGATAGCCGAGGAATTCCTTGCCGACGGATGGCCGGGTTACTTTGTATTCAAGCCCACTCTTTGTCGGGACTGGCTGGAGATGGAAACCTTTTTGCGAAATGAGCCAACCCGGTGTGTGGTTTCCTCGGTATTCGAAAGCCCATTTGGTTTCGAAGCAGTACTACGCGTAGCCTCTCTGGTCGAAACGGTCGCCGGCATTGGAGTAAATACCTTCTTTGTAGAAGACGATTTCTCTTTGCATACTATGGATATGGTGCTTCAGCCGGGAGAAGTTGACATTTCGCAATTGGAAGAACTATGGCGGAGCATATAGAGATTCCATCAGGGGCCCTTCAGGGTAATTGGATCTCAGACCAGGAGCCAGTCGAGCCTTCAGGTTCGGCCGCTTTCTGTATGGAAGCGCTGAGCAAACTTATAAATGGGGATGACGTCTGGCTTCATAATCCCGAAAGGAAGCATTCGGTCTTGGATTCTCGACAACAAAATTCAGCCTCTATTTTTGTAGCCACCGGTGGAACATCCGGGATGCCTCGTTTTGCAAGGCACACTTGGGGCACTATGTCGGCCGCAGTCGCTGGCCTTCAAGGCGTATTAGGTAATGAACCCATTTACTCTTGGTGTTGCTTGCCAATCTGGCACATTGCGGGATGGATGCAGGTCGTACGGGCTATTCAAACGAATGGAGACGTTGTTTTCGGGGATTATCGGGATCTTGCAGAACCGCAAAAAGACATTAACTTGACGGGGCGCCTTATATCTCTAGTTCCAACCCAACTTCACCGGCTGATTTTTTCTGATCTTGCTGTTTCTCGTTTGAGAGAAAGCCGGTTGATTCTTCTTGGCGGAGCTCCTTTGCGGGAAGAATTAGCTGAGGTGGTTAGGTCAGTTGGCCTTCCCGTTGCCCCGACGTACGGCATGACGGAGTCTGCAGGTGCAGTAACCCTGCTTGCCCCCGACCGTTTTCTTGCCGGTGAAAACAGTGTGGGCAAAGTTCTTCCTCATACGAATCTTCGCCTCGATGAAGAAACGGGAACTCTCTCCATTCGTGCCAAGAGCATGTGTCTCGGTTACGAAAGCCTCGACTTTTCTTCGGGCGAGTGGTTTGACACTTCTGATCTTGCGGAACAAACTCCCGAAGGGGATTGGCGGATTTTGGGCCGTCTTGATCGCATCGTGAACACCGGGGGTGAAAAAGTGAATCCCGTTGAGGTGGAGAACGCTGTTATAGAAACTACACTTGCTGCGGGTTGTCTTACTATGGGGATTCCCGATCCGGACTGGGGCGAGCGGTTAGTCGCGTTTTGCACCCCTTCAACTACCGATGTTATTCGTTTGGAAAAAGCTCTTCAGACCAAACTGACGGGTGCAGTGATTCCTAAACTGATTGTTCCTGTCGATGAATTGCCTATCAACGAGATGGGTAAACCCGATCTGCTGAAGGCTCGTGCAGTATTAGGGCAAAGAGACTAAACCTTTTCTACGATTTTGTCGGCCAAACCGTATTCGATGGCTTCCTGAGCGTTCAGATAAAAGTCACGATCAGTATCCAATTGGATTTTTTCCAACGGTTGCCCGGAGGATTTGCTGAGGATGCCGTTCAACTCCTCTCGCAACTTTTCCATTTCCTCGGCTTGGATGTTAATATCTACGGCCGCAGCCCACATCCTACCCGAAATCAGAGGTTGATGGATGAGCACGCGAGAATGAGGGTATAGAAGGCGCTGTCCCGGAGATGCTCCGCACAAGAGGATCGAGCCCATGCTTGCCGCCATTCCCGTAACTACGACCGTGATGGACGAGCTGATGAGTTGCATCGTGTCGTAAACGGCCATTCCGGCTGTGATGGAACCTCCCGGAGTGTTAATATAGAAAGTGATATCTTTACCGGGATCGGATGTCTCGAGATAAAGAAATTTTTCAGTGACGTCTCGGGCGGACCGATCACTTACTTCTCCCCAAAGGAAGACTTTTCGCTCTTCAAGAAATTTCTTCTGTATGATTTCTGAGACGGAGTCGTTTTTTTTGTCTTTGTCGTTACTCATGGATGTGGAATATTATCATTAAAATTCATTGATGTGAAGTCGTTTTCTCGATCATAGATATTCGCCGGGCGTGGCGACCACCTTCGAAAGTGGCGTTAATCCACTCTCGCACTATTTTCACAGCCAACTCTTCGGTGATTTGGCGTTCGCCAAGTGATAGCATGTTTGCGTCGTTGTGCTGCTTTGCGAGACGAGCGGTTTCTTCGGACCAGCAAAGGGCGCAGCGAATGCCCTCCACCTTGTTGGCGGCCATTGCTTCACCGTTGCCGCTACCTCCTAATACGACTCCCAAGTCTGCGAGACTTTTGCCCACGGCTTCGGCTGCCGGACGAACGAAATCCGGGTAATCGACCGATTCCTCGGAGAAAGTTCCAAAGTCCTTTACTTCGTGGCCTTCGGCAAGCAGGTAAACTTTAATGGCTTCTTTGTATTTAAAACCTGCGTGATCGCAGCCAAGCGCGAAACTGAATTTTGTTGATTCACTCATCTTATCAAGAGCAGGCGAGCAAAAGACGGTTTAGGCTAGTGACAAGGCAAAAGAGAAAATATTTTTCAAATCAGGCCTAATTCCATCTTCCCTGTCTCTGAAATGAGGTCTTGAGTCCAAGGCGGATCCCAAACGATTTCCACATTCGCTTCGTCGATTCCCGAAAGCTTGATGACTTTACCTTTGCAGTCCTCTGCAATGACAGGCCCCATGCCGCATCCCGGAGCAGTGAGAGTCATGTCGATATTCGCTACTCTCTTTCCTTCCTCCTCCTCGTCAATATTGATTTTATAAATTAGGCCGAGATCCACTACGTTTACAGGTATTTCGGGGTCGAAGACGGATCGAAGAGCATCGCGAATGCTATCCTCATCGGCGGGTCCGGCGTTGTCGCAATCGTCCTCTGGCCCTTGAGAGTCATCTTCGCCCAGCGAATCAGCGTCTGCTGCAGAGATGCGATACATGCCGTTGAGCGTCATCACTGTGAAGTTCCCGCCAAGCCTGTGTGTTATGGTGACCTTGGCTCCTTTATCTAATGTGTAGGGGTCGCCGTGCGGGATTAACGTGGCCTGCACGTCTCTCGTGAGTTCTCTTTCTTCGTGATGTGTGGACATGAAAGGTATTAAGGGGAAAATTTTTCCTTTAAATGTTCGCGAAGCAAATCGGCAAGTTCTTCGTTCTTCAGCCGTTTGAGCACTTCATCGAGAAAGCCGTTAACAAGAAGTTCTTCGGCTGATGCTTTTGAGATGCCTCGGCTGAGGAGATAAAAAAGTTGTTCCTCATCAATTTCACCAATGGTAGATCCATGACTGCACTTTACTTCGTTGGCCAAGATTTCTAATCCGGGCAAGGAGTCGGCTTCTGCTTCAGGACTTAACAGCAGGTTGCGGTTCGTTTGGTATGCATCGGTTTGTTGTGCTTGTTCCTCAACCTTGATTATACCAGAGAAAACCGCTTTGGACTGATCCAACAGAGCGTTTTTGTAGAGAAGGTCTGAACGACCGTTTGGGGCGAGGTGGAGCTGTCTCGTTCGTTGATCGAAAAGTTGTGTCCCTTTGCCTACACTTAAGCCGAGTAAATCGATTTCGGCACCTTCCTCGGCGGCAATGGCCAAGTTCTCGAATCGGCTTTGGGCAGAACCTAAGTGGAGAGAGCAACAACGAACACCGGCATCACGACACGCTTGCTTTGTGTCCAGTTGGTAAAAAGATGAATTCCGGTTGAGATCTTGTACTAGAATGCGAGTGGCCTTTGCATTGGAGTTTGCCACGACATTTGCGGCAGAGCACACCACGGATGCGTCTTGATTGTTTGGTGAGATAAACGTCTCCACAAGAGTAGCGTTGGCACCTTCCTCCAAAATCATGATCGTCCTGTAAAACCTGACTCGACTATCTGGCGGGGCAAGGTGACGAACCATGATTGGCTTTTCGAGGGTAACTCCCTTTGGCACATGCAGTACGATGCCGTGTCCCGAGAAAGCTTGCGCTAGGAAATGTACGTTGTCTGCTCCGAGGTTCGGTCCTTTTAGGTTGGAAAGACCTTCAAGGACGGTCGGGTTGTTTAGAAGTACCTCGCTGAAGAGGCCCAAAGTGACACCCTTCTCTTTGAGGTCTTCTTCCGATGAATCAATTACCGAAGTCGTCTCGTCATTCGTTCCGCTTGGAGGAGCAAAAGCGGAAAGGGAAAGGCGAGCTTTTGGCGAGAACCGCCATCTTTCGTCCTTGTGTACGGGGGAGGTGTATGCTCGATAACATTCCCAGGATTCCTTTCGTAAATCTGCCATCCAGCCGGGTTCCCATGAGCGTTCCTCGGCGAAAGCCCGAAAAAGACTTTCGTCGGCAAAGGAATCCACCGCATCGGTCTTGACCGACGATCCGTTGTCCAGTGCGTTCATTATTCGTCGATGGATGGTTCAGCCAACAGAACCTTCCATCTCCATGTCGATGAGCCTTTTGAGCTCGACGCTGTACTCCATGGGGAATTCTCGAATCAAGTCGTTCACGAAACCGTTTACGCTTAGGCTCACGGCTTCCGCCTCAGTCAGCCCTCTCTGTCGCATGTAGAAAATTTGCTCAGCGTTCAATTTAGAGACGCTTGCCTCGTGTTGCACTGCATTGCCGTTGCCACGGACCGTAATGGCAGGGTAGGTGTCCGTTCGGCTGTTCGCGTTGATCAGCAGGGCGTCACATTCGGTGTTGTTACGACAATTGCTCAGATGGCCGGGTATTTGTACGAGTCCACGATAGGAGGAACGGCCTTTGCCGATCGAAATTGATTTTGCGATGATGTTACTTGTTGTCTCGTCGGCCGCATGGACCATTTTGGCCCCCGTATCTTGATGCTGTCCGTCATTGGCGAGAGCAATGGACAGAACTTCTCCCCTTGCCTTGCGACCCTTCAAAATGACACCCGGGTACTTCATTGTGAGGCGCGAACCGATGTTGCAGTCTATCCAGCGCACTTCGGACTCCTCGTGGGCCATCGCTCGTTTTGTTACTAAGTTGAAAACGTTGTTCGACCAATTCTGAACAGTGATATACTGGATCTTGGCTCCCGGCATGGCCACCAGTTCCACAACAGCGCTATGTAGAGTCGCGGTCTCGAACTTAGGTGCCGTACAACCCTCCATGTACGTGAGTTCCGCACCTTCGTCGGCGATGATCAGCGTACGCTCAAACTGGCCGAAGTTTTCAGCATTTATTCTAAAGTAAGCCTGTAACGGTTGGGCAAGCTTAACTCCGGGCGGTACATAAATAAAACTACCGCCACTGAAAACTGCTGAATTTAGTGCGGAAAACTTATTGTCCGATGCGGGGATCACCTTGCCAAACCATTTGCGAAAAATTTCAGGGTGATCCTTCAGTCCGTCTGAGGAACCGACAAAGATAACGCCTTCTTTTTCCAGTTCGACTTTCATTCGAGAGTAGGCGGCTTCGCTATCAAACTGAGCCTCTACTCCCGCAAGGAATTTTCTTTCCTGCTCGGGAATACCGAGTCTCTCGAAGGTTTCTTTTACATCGTCGGGAACATCTTCCCATGTGCGGCTTGGTTTTTGACCTTTGGCTAGGTAATAGCGAATTTTGTCGAAATGTATATTTTCTAAATCTTTTGTTGCCCAGTGCGTGGGCATTGGTTTGCGAGAGAAGGTGTTCAAGGCCTTTAGCCTGTAGTCTCGTACCCATTCGTCTTCCCCTTTGACCTCTGAGATGTATTGGACGACTTCTTCACGCAAACCGACCCCCGCATCATACTGGTAGTCCGTTTCATAGCGGAAGTTGCCCTTGTCACGATCTATGTCGATTTGAGTCGGCTGTATCATAGGGGAATTTATCGGTGTTTTAGGCGACGAGTTCTTCGCGAACCCAATCGTAGCCTTTTGCTTCTAGTTCCAACGCTAGTTCCTTGCCGCCCGTTAGAGCAATGCCGCCCTCCCACATCACATGTACTTTATCAGGGACAATGTATTCGAGCAATCTCTGGTAGTGAGTGATGACTAGTATGCCTCGGTCGGGGTTGCGCATTTGGTTGACGCCTTTTGCGACGATTTTGAGGGCGTCGATGTCAAGACCGCTGTCGGTTTCGTCCAATATGCAATATTTGGGCTTGAGCATGGCCATTTGTAGGATTTCACAACGTTTTTTCTCTCCACCCGAGAAACCTTCGTTTACAGAACGTGAGGTGAACTTTCTATCAATGCCTAGTTCGTCCATGCAGCCATATAAATCCTTGTAATAACCGACTGCGTCGATTGTTTCGTTTTCAGCCAAACGTCCCTGAAGTGCAGCTCTTATAAAGTTGGCGATGCTTACACCGGGAACCTCGAGTGGGTATTGGAACGCAAGGAAAAGGCCCAAACGAGAAATTGCATCCGGTTTCATGCCCAGTATCTCCTCCCCGTCAAGTATGGCAGATCCGCTGGTTACCTCGTAGTCTTCGTGACCTGCGAGAACTTTAGAAAGCGTACTTTTTCCGCTCCCATTGGGTCCCATGATTGCGTGTACTTCACCCTTTGGGATAGTGAGGTTTAATCCTCGCAAGATTTCCTTATCTTCGATCTGGGCACGAAGATCTTTGATTTCCAAATAGTTCACTAATATATATATGGTTTGGGGAAATAAAGTTACGAAACTGTAATTGTTTCAGGTCCCCGTCCAAGGAACGATAGTTCTATGGTGTCGGCGGTGAATCCATCGGGTAGAAATTGCTCGATGGCAGAAAGTCTTTTATCATCCAAGGATACATCGTATACTTGTCCAGTATCGCGGCAATGGAAGTGGGCGTGGGGAGTCCTGTTTGGGCAAAAACGGGTCGGAGCACGATCTAGATGGACTTGTTTTACTAATTCGCATTCGACCAACGTGTCCAAGCAATTGTAGATAGTGGCTAAAGAAATGCTCGGAAGTTTTTCACGAACGCGGAGATGAATGTCGTCAGCGGTGGGATGATCACGTTTTTCGAGTATAACTCCGTAAACGCAGGTGCGTTGACGAGTCGGACGAAGATTACGGGATTTTAAGGCGTGCTTCAGCCTATTGCGTTCTGTCTCAGGGAGAGAAGTTTTCATTTCCTCTTGCTTAACGATACTGAGACTCGTTCGCAAGAAATAAATGGAATTATTCTAATCTACTCCTGCAATGATAACAGTGGGTGTCGGAAATCTACGCCGCAAGAGCGGTTTGACTTCAATAGTCGGTAAAGGTGAAAAGTCCCCACAAAAAAGTGGTTTTGTTACCGCTGAAGTCCCGACGATACCATAATTCGTCGGATTGCAACCGGAGAGTACCAGTTTCAATGGGAGCAAACGAATCTGGAGAGTGAGTAAACACACCGGCTACATTAACGTTTTTTGATAAGTACTTTTTGGCTTGGGGAAACATGCTGCACCCGGAAAAACCAATTCCCGAAATCGTCAAAGTGAGAACGATGGCAATCTGTTTGGTTTTTCGTTTAAATGACTTCATTAATTGTACGAATGGAAGCATTTGAACATTGGTAAGTCAACTGGCAAAAGCTTCAAAAGTTCCTTCGCTTTCCTTCGTTGCTGCTCAAGATGTTTCTGTTGGAATGAGATTTCTTCCTTCTGGAATATGCTTGGTTTAGAAGTTCGGCGTTGTACCTCTGGCGAGCATTCATATTGTAGCTTTTTATCTTCAAGAACTTATGAGCAAAGGAAATTCTAAAATGGAGGAAATTGTGGCGTTGTGCAAACGCCGTGGTTTCATTTTCCACTCTTCCGAAATCTATGGCGGAATCAACGGTTTTTTCGACTACGGCCCCCTCGGTGTCGAACTACGTAAGAACATAAAGGATGCATGGTGGGAAGACATGGTGCGTCGTCGAGACGATGTAGTGGGACTGGACTGTAGCATTATAATGAATCCCGAGGTTTGGCGATCTTCAGGCCATGTCGATGGTTTTTCCGATCCGATGGTGGACTGTCGCGAATCCAAGATGCGGTACCGAGCTGATCAACTTTATTGCGGGCCTGTTGTCGTGGGAGAGGAAACCATAGGCTGGATTTCGGTTCTCGAATCTGAAGTCATGCAGGAAGAGGCAGATGGAAAAGCTGTCGAAATGAAGCGCAAGCAGAGTAAGCAAGGTAATTTGGTTCCCGTTTCGTTGCGTCCTTTCGACGAGATGTCTTCCGAAGAACGTTCACTTGCTCCCTCGCCTGCTACCGGAAAAGTAGGATCCCTTACCGAACCTCGGGAATTCAATATGATGTTCGAGACCCATGTGGGTGCGTTGCGCGATGCTTCTTCCGTCTGTTATCTGCGTCCCGAGACGGCTCAAGGAATCTTTGCCAATTTCAAGAACGTCCTCGATTCCGGCCGAGTCAAGGTTCCCTTCGGCATTGCCCAGATAGGCAAGGCATTCCGTAATGAGATTACTCCCCGAAACTTTATTTTTCGCTCACGAGAGTTCGAGCAAATGGAGATCGAGTACTTTATCCCTCCCGACGAAGAGGCATGGCCAAAGTACCATCGTGAATGGATCGCTACTCGTAAGGCGTGGTTCGCTTCTATCGGCTTGACCGCCGAGCATCTCGGAGAGGAAGTGCATCCTAAGGAAAAGCTTGCTCACTACGCTCGAGCTTGCACGGACATAACTTTCAAATTCCCTTTTGGCGAGCAAGAGCTTGAGGGCATCGCAGCTAGAGGTGATTTTGATCTTTCTCGTCATCAGGAATGCTCCGGCAAGTCCTTGGAATATTTCGACGAAGAGCGAAAGGAGCGATATGTCCCGCATGTGATTGAGCCTAGTCTGGGAGTCGATCGCACCTTGCTTGCAGTCCTTTGCGCTGCCTATGACATAGATGAAATTGAAGGAGACAAGCGAACCGTACTTAGGTTTCATCCCCGTGTAGCTCCGATTAAGGTTGGTGTCTTTCCCTTGTTGAAGAACAAACCCGAACTGGTGGAGAGAGCTCGCAAGTTGCACGAACGTCTTCGGCGCAGGTGGAACGTCGTTTACGACCAAGGCGGAGCTATCGGTCGTCGCTATCGTCGCATCGACGAAGCAGGAGCGCCCTTTGGCGTAACTGTAGACTTCGATACGATCGAAGGCGATGGCAGCATCACTTTGAGGGATCGAGACACGACCAAGCAACAAAGACTTTCCGAAGACGAATTGATTGCTTTTCTCGAGGAGCAAATCAACCCATAGGAAGAAAGGCG
>CAWVZQ010000012.1:0-21279 GCA_963934405.1 uncultured Opitutales bacterium
AGAAAATTCTGGTAATGGAAAGAAAACCCGTCGGACCACTGTCAGTAATTCTAGTAGAGGAATTCTCCAGTTCTTCCCAACCTAATCCGCCAGTCATTTGAGCGTCCCACTTGGAAAAACTTCGTTTATGGAATAACTGCACGGATTTTATGTCCGTGGCGACAGAATTAGACACAGCACTGTTCCCGCCTCCATCTCGATTGAGTTTTCCCGAACGAACGGTCCCACCCCATCCATTGCCATCAGAATTAGCCAATAAGCCTCCGAGGGAAACGATTTCTGAGTCCGAATCCGCCCAATGGCCTACGCTTCGACCATGGTGTCGATAACCATCACCGTATATGTGATGATTGTAACTGATATTGCGAAAACGAGTTTCATCCGTCCACCAAGTGGAGGAAGTATCGATGTACTCAAGAAACATTCGCCACGAGGATGACTCCCAATTGCCCCAAGTTTCCACTCCGTATTGAAACATAAGAGCATTCGGCAAAAAATCATCCTCGTCTTCGCCCACAACTTGTCCATACAAGGCTAGAGGCAAGTCTCCCGGAAGACGCCAACGAAAATCGATTCCTGCCAACTGGTTGCCCGGTTCGTTAGCGGGATCTTCGCCAGTGTTAGCTCCGACATTGTCATGGCTAATGAACGCTTCCATGAATATATCGAAGTGCCTTGGTCTCCCCTGCCCTCCTAATTGAATTGCCCGAGAAAGACCTATTTCCAAACCATCTAAAATGGTTGGAGAAAACTCTACCCGCATGCCCCACAGGTAGGGTTCAGGAACCAGGCGCTCCTCTTCCATTTGGCCAACGAACATGGTGGCATTCCAAGATCCGATCCATGAAAGCCACTTCGTCTCGAAAGGTTCGGGAATGAGACGATCGATTGAGAATGCAGGAACTGGTCTAGCGTTAGTGGACAGAATCAAACTGCCATCCCACCCGGGCCCCCAGGAACGCTCCACTTGTCCGAACCCGGCAGACCAATTGCCCAAACGAGTGGCAAAGTACGAGCCATCGAACTGAAACCCATCGTTCACCCGACCTCGCCAGTCGGGTTCTACTTCCCGAACATTGGTTAAACGAAGCTTTCCGGCAAAGCGATCTCCCATCCACGATCGCTCCACGCCTGCCGAGATTCCCCCTCGCGGCTCAGACATAAAAGACCGGGCGACTCCCCGATCACCTCTGAAGCCGATTCTGCCGATCGCAGGTCCCCAACCAGCTTGACGCTCCTTGTCGAGGCGATCCTGAACACGATTGAAAACCGGATCCTGACCATCCTCCTTAAGCCTTGCGTCAATCCCCCCCCATGAGATCGGCCATGTATTCAGCGGAGCGTCAAGAAGACGGTTGTCCCGCAACCAACGCAACTCATGTCGAAGAAAGGGATCCTCGGGTGTCAAAAAAGGACTAGCGAAAGAAGAAATCGGTAGCCAGAGACAAACGAAAAGCCAAAGGAAGATTTGATGGGATACATTAAACATTTCCAAATAAATGACACTGATAGACAGCTGCGAAACTAGCAATCTCAAAGGCAATTCTGCTTTAGGCTCGCACTTAAAGTTTTGCAGGTTATGAAAATGACACCGACAACAACGTGCAAGACGATCCTCTTTTTCGACGCATTCGGCAACATGCCGAAAAACGACTTCTCTTGTCTGAGACTCAATCGGACAAGGGTCGTCTCGCTCACCTCAAGGAGTTCCTTCGATTGGAGAACGAGATGCTCCACAGGTATCACCAAAAGGGTGATTCCGGCTTGCGCGTTACTCGTGCAAGATCAGTACTAATAGACGTCTTGATACAATCCCTTCATGCCTACGCCTTAGAAATAACGAGGGATTTTCTAAGCAAGAAAAAGCCCGTATCCTTGATCGCAACGGGGGGATATGGTCGGGGGGAACTTAGCCCGCACAGCGATATCGACTTGATGTTTCTGTACCCGAAGTCGGCCGCTGGAAAAGCTCTCGAAAGCCTTAAGGAAACCATGACCCGTGAAATCCTTTATCCTTTATGGGACTTAGGGATGAAAGTTGGACACGCCACGCGAGCAGTTAAGGAAACGTTGGACGAATCCCGCCGCGACATTCGGACGAAAAACGCACTACTAGATTCACGCTACATTTGCGGAGATAAAAAAGTAGCCGACAACTTCTTCAGGAAGTTCAAAGGGTTTTGCAAAAAGGATAACCCAGAAGGATATCTCATGGAGATTCTGGAAACACAACGGGCTCGCCGGGTCGAAAAGGGAGGGACGATCTGTTTGCAGGCACCAGACGTGAAGAACGGAGCAGGAGGATTACGCGACTTTCAGGCCGTCCTCTGGATGTCCAAGGTGAAGTTTGAAAGCGAGAATCTCGACGACCTCGTAAAACGTGATTACCTTACGGGATCGGAGGCGAAATCATTCGGAGAAGCCTATTCTTTTTTATTGCGCGTAAGAAATGAACTACACTTTCGAAGCAAGCGACCGACGGATATCCTGCACCTTGAAAAGCAATCCGACGTCGCTATGGGGCTTGGTTATGAACAGGAGGATCTTTTCGACCGGATCGAGACCTTCATGGGCGACTACTACTCTAGAGCCAGAACCATTCGCAAAACCGCAGACGTGCTGGAAGACCGCTTGGCGCTTGGTAGTGGAAAAGGGATAAGTCTCTCATTCGCCTCGGTCATAAAGGCCTGTCGAGCAAAACCGAAGAAAGAGGTGGACGGTTTTCAGCTTTGCGAAGGGCAGCTAGAGGCTACTGATCCCACCATTCTCGACCAAGACTCCGAAAGAATTATACGCCTATTTCGCCATGCCCAACAATTGGATGCCAAACTTTCTCCGGGATTGCGAGCATTGGTACGGAATCGGCTCAAACTGGTCGACGCCGCACTCATGGCCAATCCTGCAGCCAACGTCACCTTCCGTTCCATTCTTCAGCAAGTGGGCTCGGTTGGCCCCACCCTTGCCGAGATGCATGATCTCGGTCTTCTCGGAAGGTTTATTCCAGAGTTCGATCGGCTCACCTGCAAGGTACAGCATGAATTGTATCACAGGTACACGGCGGACGTGCACGTGCTTCAATGCATCGCCCAGCTCGACAAGGTTTTTCAAGGAAAAGACGAAACCTCTCGCCGTTACCGTGACGTGTTGGGAAAAACAGAAGTTCCGGCCTTGCTTTACTTGATGCTGTTTTTACATGACCTCGGGAAGGACGAGGGTCCCAAAGGTCATTGCGAACGTGGCATAGGCATCGCCACATCACTGATGGAACGTTTGTCCATCCCCGAGGAGATGAGAGACCGCGTCCTTTTTGTGATCCGAAATCACCTAGAAATGGTCCGCTATTTCTACAAGTACGATCTGGAAGACCCAAAAGTGATTGAGTCGTTCGCAGCATTCGTAGGAAGCGAGCAACGACTCCGCTACCTGTACGTTCATACTTATTGCGATGCCAATGGAACAGCTCCCGACCTCTGGAATCAGCACAAGGATGATCTCCACCACCAACTCTTTTCGAACACCCTTCAAGTGCTACGAGGAAAATCCGTTGAAAAAGACCCTGCCGCCCTTCGCCAATCTTACGCGAATCTGGAATTGGAAGACCTCTCGCCCTCACGGATCGCGGAACAACTGGAGCAATTCCCCAACCGCTATTTCGCCCATGTCGGAGAAGAGGAAGTCGCCCTCCATGTTTCCATGGCGAGCCGTTTCTTAATCGAAGGAGAACAAGAAAGTATCGGAAGCGCACCCATGTCCGTAGTCGAGTGGCGGAACGATGTTCGCCGATCTCTAACAATCGTCCACATCGTCACTCGCGACCAAAAGGGGCTGTTCGAAAAACTTGCGGGATCCTTTGCCATCGCAGGACTGAATATACTGGGATCACGTGCATTCACGCGTTCCGACAACATTGCAATAGACGTCTTTTTCGTAGAGAAAGACGAAGGTGCAGCAAAGATGAAGGACGATGATGTTCGCACCATCTTCGAAAACACACTCAAGGAGGTACTCTCCGGCGAAATTTCAACTGAGGCCTTGATCCGTGAAAGAAGACGGAAACTCGACACGAGAGCACCGTTCGCCCACCAAGACAGACTCGGAGCCAACATTGCCCCGAACGTCGACGTTTATCGCGATGTACTGGTCGATCGAACCATCGTCGAAGTGAGGGCCGCCGACCAACTCGGACTACTGCACCTAATCGCCAAGGCCATCGCCGACTGCGGTCTTAGTATTGCATTCGCTCGCATAGCGACCGAACACGGGGTGGCCAACGACGTATTTCACGTCGAAACCGCAGACCCCGAAGAAACCTTTTTGCCCTCCCGGTACCTCGAACTTCGCGAACGCCTAGGACAAGACCTTTCCGCAGGTAAGTATCACATGGAAGTTTAAATCGTCCGACCATCCTATACGAAAGAGCGTTGGCGAGTACGTTTCTTTAAGAAAAGCTTTTAGCTCATCGCCTAATCAATCAAGGGCAAGATGAGACGAAAAGTCGTTCCTTGTTCACTTGATTCCAAGAGTTCAAGATCGCCTTCATGGCTTTTCAGGATTCGTTTGGAGATAGCCAAACCCAAACCCGTCCCCTCCTTGCGACCGGTCAAGAACGATTCGAAAATGCGATCCCGCAACTCCTGGGGTATGCCGCCACCCGAATCCCGCACGCAAATGGCCACCCGGCGTCCTTCCCTCTTCTCCACGGCGATGGAAAGCAAACCACCGTCAGGCATTGCGGCCAAGGCGTTCAGAATCAAGTTTAGCAAAGCCTGTTGAAGTTGTCCCTTATCGGCCATAACCACCAGATCCATCGGCGCATCCTCCAAAAGCATCTCGACTTTGGCGCGGGCCAACTTCAGGCGAACCAAACGAACAACGTCGTCCAACAACTCGCTAATCGACAATTCGAGACGAATGGACTCCCGATCCTTGCCAAAGTCCAATATTCTGCCTGCGATTTGCTCAAGGTGATTAAGCTTTTCGCGAATCACCTCCAGATCTTTCTCCGTCTCTTCCTCTGATGTTGAACCGGACTTTATCGAATCGAACAACAGTCGCAAAACCATTAGAGGATTCCGGATTTCGTGCGCAATTTCCGCCGCAAGCATACCCAAAGTCGTCAAGCGCTCGCTCTTTCGCAAACTCTCCTCCGTATCGAATACGCGCCCGTACAACCGAGCATTTTCGATGGCGATGGCTCCGAGGTCAGCCAATGCACGAGCCAGCAATCGTTCATCATCGTTGAATCGGTAAGGTTTGTCCACGTACAGCGACAACACGCCTATTGCCTCGTTTTCGTAAACCAATGGCGTAGCCAGCATCGAGTGCAATTTTTCCTCCCGAATCAAATGAATAAAGTGGTGTTCCTCTGTGCGAAGCAAGTCTCTGGTCTGAATCTGCCTTAGGCCACGCACGGCCGACCCCAAAGCGCTCTCTGCGGGCCTTAAAGTCTCTTCGATATCTACAACGCCATTCGGTCCACGCAAGGAATGCAGCCGCAATAAATCCTTGTCACCATCATAAAGAAACAAAGCGGAAAACCGGCACTCCATCAGCTCAAGGGCTTCCCTCGCAATGGAACGCAACACCTCCTCCACTTCCCGCTTGTCCGCCATAGCCTGCCCAACGCCCACCAAAGACTGCAATTGCCCCGCCTTATGTCGCAACTGCCTGATGAGCCACATATTTTGCAGGACTCGGCTCGCTTCATTGGCAATAAGAACGAGAAGACGGAGATCATCCTCATCGAAATCATTCTTGCGAAATGAATCCACGTTCAAGGCCCCGATCGTGCGCCCTCTCTCTCGGATAGGCGCGGCCATTTCAGACTTCACTCGAGAATCCAGAGAAAAATAACGCGGCTCTTCGTCAACGTTCGGGACAAGCAAAGGCTCGCCATGCAAGGCCACCCACCCCGTGATGCCCTGCCCCAAAGGCAATTCAAAACCACGGGCATCTTCCGACAAACCTCGTTCGACCTCGATCAACAGTTGATCGGAATCCGCATTAATCAAGGCAATCGATGCCGACCCCGCGTTGAATGTCCGCATCACCTCATCAATGATTCCTTCCAGCGCAATCTCAGGATCCTCGGAATTTCCTGCCAGCGAACTGACCCGGTAAAGGGCATCCAAAGCCCTTCGGTCCTTTGCTGCGGCATTTCCTTCATTCGAACTCATTTAAAGAGCAACTACACCATACTCCAAGAAGGTCACAACCACCAAAACTCCCTCCGTAAAGCCAATCGGACAGTCCAATCAACTCTTCAAGGGCAGGCTTCCCGAACTAGGTCACAAGAGAAAACCGCCTACCCGAATTGACTCTGTTCGGGCTCAAGAAAAACTGCTGCGACTTACTTCGCTTGTATAAAATGGCGCCATGAATCCTCGATCGGACGACCATACAAAAAACTCACAAAGGGGCGCTGTCTTGGCCGAACGGGTTCACGAAGCAAGTGCATGCCGGCCTCCTTGGGATCGCGATTCCCCTTTCGGCTATTGCAACGGATGCAGGAAGTCACGACGTTTTCCCAAGACGTTTTTCCGCCGCGATCTCGGGGGACTACGTGATCCATGTTCAAGTCCTTTGCGACAAATGAATTGCCGCAGTATTGGCAACGATGCCCATCGCGTTCGAACAAATTCTGACGATTGAACTTCATTTCCCTCAGCAACATTCGATCATAGTTCCTGAGAAGAAGCACACCAGGCACTCTCACCGCCTGACTCACAGTATGTATCAATCGGCTACCCTCAGAAGGTGGTGTCTCTGTGGAAAAAGCAAACCACGCATCGGCATCAAAAAGCCGAAAGCTTCCGTCCTCGGCATAGATGACTTGGGCATGCTCAAGTGCAAGCAAACTGAAAGCTCTTTCCACACCCACTACGTTCACCGCTTGCCACAATCGATTCAAAACAAGCGTCTGGTAAGCAGTATCCATCAAGGAATGAACAATAACTTAACAAACCCCGAACATGTCAAAGGGTTTCTGTTGAACAATACAGCAAGAAAAAACCTTTGGGTATTCAAAACATCTACCACAAGCGTCAGTAGCTTCGGCCGTCCTTGTTCTCGTAGTAATTGAGAAATGCCTTGTGGACTACCCGATATCCGCCGGGCGTGGGATAGTCTCCGGTAAAATACCAATCCCCCTTATGGCCGGGAAGAGCCTGGTGGAGGCTCTCTATCGTTTGGTAGATAATTTCCACTTCCCCTTTCCAGGGCAAAGATTCGGGGGTCACGAGCTCGGCAATCTTGGAAGAGATCTCCTCGGCAGTAAAATTCTCGTAGACGCGCTTGACCTGGTTGGTTTCGGCGTCCTTTTCATCCGCCAGAGATTTTCGGCAAGCCTCGGCTACTTCCTCGAGCAAGCCGTCGAATCCTCTTTCCTTCACTAGCGCAACGGCAGCCTGGAAAGCCACGAACTTTCCGAGTTCGGACATGTCTATGCCGTAGCAATCCGGATAGCGTATCTGGGGAGCAGTGGAAGCAATGACAAGCTTGCGAGGACATGCTCGACTCAAGATTTTGAGGATGCTTTGCTTGAGGGTGGTTCCCCTGACGATGGAGTCGTCGATACAAACGAGGGCATCTTCTCCCTCGCGAACCACTCCATAGGTGATGTCGTATATGTGAGAAACCAACTGCGCCCGGCCCGACTCTTGACTGATGAAGGTGCGGAGCTTGATGTCCTTGTTGGCGATTTTTTCACCCCGGGGCCAATTGTCCATTACCAGATCGTCGATCATTTCGGGTGTGACGCCACCGTTCTTTGCAGCAAACCCGAGTTGATCCTTTACCTGCACTCGACGAATGCGCCGGAGCTCGTCCATCAACCCGTAGTATGCGCTCTCGGCCGTATTGGGAACGTAACTGAACACGCTTTTGGAAAAATCCATGCCGACGGAATCGAGCACCCGTGTTGCGAGCAAGGCTCCGAGATATTTGCGTTCGGCATAAATCTCAGGGTCATTCCCTCGCGAAAAATATATTCGCTCGAAAGAGCAACCGGCATGTATGCCCGGATCGTCCGCAAAACGTTCAGTCAAGATTTCGCCATTGGCGCGAACGATGACCACAGTTCCAGGCTCGATCTCCTCCACTTCACCGGCATCCTTCTCGAAAACCGTCATGAGGGGAGCTCTTTCCGAGGCAAAAGCGACCACTTCATCGTCACGGACGAAGAAACCGGGACGAATTCCCAACGGATCTCGCATAACGAAGGAATCGCCATTCCCGGCGATCCCGGCGATCACGTAACCGCCGTCCCAATTCCGAGCCGCATCACGAAGGATGGATGAGAAGTCGAGACGCTCCCCGATCCATTTTGAAACCTCGGGACCGGCAATACCTTCGGACTCAGCTTGGGCAGCCAACTTATCGTTGGCCGCATCCAGATAATAACCGGCTTCTTCCAAAATAGCTTGGGTGTCGGTGTCGAAAACCGGGTGCTGACCACGTTCGACGAGGCTTAAGTTCAACTCGTCTCCGTTGGTAAGGTTGAAGTTGCCGGCAACCATAAGGTTCTTAGCCGGCCAATTGCTTTTGCGAAAGTAGGGATGACAGGAAGTAGCGCCATACCCACCGGAAGTCCCGTAGCGGAGATGACCGAGAAGGATTTCGCCACCGTAATCGAAGCGCTCCTTGACGGTTTCCGGAAATTCCGGATAAGCGTGCCCTCCATCCAACAGCTTCTGATACCGCCTCAACTGCCCGCCGAAAATTTTCGACAAAGCCTTGGAACTGGTGCTGCGTTCACGAAACATGAAGGCTTCACCGGCGGGAACGTTCAATTTCATGGAACCGATTCCCGCACCGTCCTGGCCGCGATTATGCTGCTTCTCCATCAAGAGGAACAATTGGTTAAACCCCCACAATGGAGTACCGTGGCGCTCAACGTAATGGGCTAGCGGCTTGCGAAGCCGAACTAGGGCGATACCGCAGTGATGTCCAATTTCGTCGCTCATATCGGCCTCAAGCGCTATTCATGGCATGTGGAATGGAATCCTGCCAAGTCTCTCGCAACCCTTTTACATCTACGTCTAGAACCGTTTCTCCACCCACAATCGCTTGGAAGCGACCGTTGCGGTTAACTGTTCCGATCTCTGCGGCATCGACTCCGGTTTCCCTTGCGGCGGACAATACGTCCGAAACATGCTCCTGCTTGACAGCCAATACGGCCCTACCTTGGCTTTCTCCAAAGAGAAGAGCATCGAGCCGGTTGGAGGGGCCTCTCGATTCCAAATTCAGGTCAACGCCAAGAGTCTCGTCGTCAAAAAGCATTTCGGCCACCGTAACTAGCAGGCCACCCTCGGAAACGTCGTGGGCGGCAGATACGCAACCTGCTTGAATTTGGCTGATGAGCAAGTTTTGCAGGTTTTTCTCGGCCTGAAGATTCACTTCGGGAACCTTGCCCTCCTTACGGCCGTGGCGAGTCTGCATGAAATAACTGGCACCCAACTCAAAAGGTAGCCCTCCGAGAAGAATGAGGGCCTCGTCGCCGGCACTTATGAAACTGCGGGTGACGTCTTCACTTCCCTCGATAAGACCGATCATCGATACGACGGGCGTGGGGTCGATGGCCCCGTCGCCATGCTCGTTGTAGAGGCTGACGTTGCCTCCCGCCACCGGCACGTCGAAGAACTTGCACGCCTCGGCCAACCCCTTCACACACTCGCTGAGCAAATAGTAGACTTCGGGCTTGTTGGGATTCCCGAAATTCAAGTTGTCGGTCACGGCCAAGGCGCGAGCCCCCGAACAGGCCAAGTTCCGCATGCACTCGACGAAGGCGATCTGGGCCCCGCGATACGGGTTTAGATAGCAGAAACGATTGTTGCAGTCGTTCGAGATGGCGATGCGCTTGTCGATCCCCGCAATGGCGAGGTGAACCACTCCCGCATCGCTTCCGGGAGCAACCGTGGTACCGGCCATGACCATGTGGTCGTATTGTCGCCATATCCAATGCTTCGAGGCGATGGTCGGATGGCCGAGCAATTGCTTGAAGGCCTCCTCCACTTCCTCTGCTTGCAAGTCGTCGTATTTGTCCGGCGTCCAGTCGCGAGCGGCGCCGACGTGGGCGGGTTCTACAGCAGGTTGGTCGTAAATCGGCGCCTCGTCGGTCAAGGACTTGGCCGGAATATCAGCCACCACGACACCCTTGTGCCGCACGACCATGCGATCGCCTTCCTTGACCTCACCGATCTGGGCGGCATGCAAATCCCATTTTTCGAAAACCTCCTCCAGTTCCCTCTCGCGTCCACGATTAACGATCACGAGCATGCGCTCCTGGCTTTCTGAAAGCATAATCTCGTAGGAGTTCATGCCCTCCTCGCGCTGAGGGACGAGATCAAGATCAATTTCAATACCGGCGTCACCGCGAGATGCCGTCTCGCACGAGGAACAAGTCAGCCCAGCCGCGCCCATATCCTGAATGCCGACGACCAATCCGGGAATTACCATCATCTCCAGACAAGCTTCCAGCAAGAGCTTCTCCATGAACGGATCGCCCTTTTGGACGGCGGGCCGATCCTCGGCGCTTTCCTCGGTTAGTTCGCGGGAGGCGAAACTGGCCCCGCCCAACCCGTCGCGACCGGTGCCGGGTCCAACGTAGTAAACGGGGTTTCCAACGCCCTTGGCGGCTCCACGCTTGATTTCTTCATGCTTCAGAATACCCGCGCACAGGGCATTGACGAGGGGATTGCCCTCATACGAGTCATCGAAATAGACGTCGCCGCCAATATTCGGAATCCCAAGACAGTTGCCGTAATGCGAGATGCCGTGCACCACTCCCCGAAAGAGGCGGCGAACCTGTGGTGAATCCAAGGAACCGAAGCGCAAGGAATTCGTTAGGAGGACGGGCCTAGCTCCCATAGTGAAGATATCCCGCACGATTCCTCCCACACCGGTGGCGGCTCCCTCGAAAGGTTCGATGGCACTGGGGTGATTGTGGGACTCGATCTTGAAGCACACCCCCCAACCGTCGCCGATGTCGATGACCCCGGCGTTTTCCTCGCCCGCCTTGACCAGCACTTGCCCAAGGGCATCCTTGTCGGCTTTTTCGGTCGGGAACAATCGGAGAAGCTTGCGCGTGTTCTTGTAGGCGCAATGCTCCGACCACATGACGGAAAAAATGCCGAGTTCGGTTAGGTTCGGCACACGGCCCAAAATTTCCTTCGCTCGTTCGTATTCCTCAGGCAGCAGTCCGTGCTCGGCCACAAGCTCGGGCGTGATCTCAACGTTCAAGGTATCGTCTGGATTCGGCGGCGGAACGGGACGGGTGGCAGGTTTTTCGAAAGTTTCCACGCTCATGCCGATACCATTTCTACGGGTTCTTCTTCCAGCAAGGGAGACAAGAACGCCCGCAGGACGCCGATGCCGTCCAGACCGGGATGAAACGGTTCCACCACCCGTTCGGGATGGGGCATCATGCCGAACACGTTCCCCGCTGCGTTGCGAACGCCCGCTATATCGTTCACGGATCCGTTCGGGTTACCGTGCCCGGGACCGTCCGCAGGATCGCCGGCGTATCGCAGGAGCACTTGTCCGTTCGCCTCCAGTTCGCTCAAGTCACCGGCATCCAGACGGTAGTTCCCTTCACCATGAGCGATCGGAAGATAAATCTTTTCCCCAAGGTCGGCCCTGTTGAAATTTTCGGTCGAATCCTCCGGAGCCAGGCACTGGTTCACGCAACGAAACTCAATACAATTGTTTCGGACCAAGGCGCCTGGAAGCAAACCCGCCTCGCACAGGATTTGAAAACCGTTGCATATGCCGAAGACGGGGCCACCCTTTTCGGAAAAGGTTTTCAAGTCCTCCATGATCGGGGAGAACCTCGCAATGGCGCCACAGCGCAGGTAATCGCCGAAGGAAAATCCTCCCGGCACGATCACTGCCTCGGTCTCGGCAGGAAGAGCCGACTTGTGCCAGACACGTTCCGCAGGAAGGCCGATCACGTCGTTTATCGCATGCCACGCATCCCAATCGCAATTGGAACCGGGAAACTGAATAATCGCTACTCGCATAGGTTACGGTGAATGAGTGAAATTCTTGAAATGTGGTTCAATTCTTTTCCTTCTCGTAGTCCTCGTCGGTTAAGGCTTCCTCCACCACGAAGTTGGTGAGTTTCCCGATACCCTCGATCTCCACCGTCACCTCGTCCCCCGACATCAGAAAGCGACGCGGATCTTGGGCCGAACCGACACCCGACGGCGTACCTGTCAGGATAAGTGTACCTGGAAGAAGAGTGGTGCTGCCGCTAAGAAAGGCGATCAGGGTAGGCACGTCGAAAATCAAATCGTCGGTTCCCGATTCCTGCACCACGTCGTCGTTCAAGTAGGTTCGAAGCGTCAACTTGGAGGGATCGGGTATCTCGTCGGTCGTCACCAAGCACGGCCCGACCGGACAAAAGGTGTCGAAGGTCTTGCCCCGGCAATACTGTCCCCCACCCTTTTCCTTCTGCCAGTCCCGAGCACTCACGTCGTTGGCGCAAACGTATCCCAGCACATGGTCGAGGGCTTCCTCTTTCGTGACGTTCTTGCAAGGTCGACCGATCACGACTCCGAGCTCACCTTCGTAATCCACCATGTCACTCCTCAGGAATCGCGGAAGCACGATGGGGGCCCCGGGATCCTGTATAGCCGTGGCGGCCTTCATGAAAATCATCGGATGCGTGGGCGGTTCCTCTCCCGATTCCTCGGCATGGGCCTTGTAATTGAGACCCACGCAATAGATACAGCGAAAGTCGACGGGGGAAAGAATCTTGCCCGGGTCGGCCGGATCGTCGGTAGCCGCAAATCCGCCTTTTCCGTTTTGACGAATCACGAACATCAAGCCCTCGTCGTCAATACGACCGAACCCAAGTTCGCCCTTTCGGTCCAGATAACGAATGATCTTCACTGCGAGAAGCTAATCGATCTCATAGCGGAAGTCCTCGATGATCGGGTTGCTCAGCAGTCCGTCGCACAACTCATCGAGTTTCTTGCGAGTATCGGGTTCGTCTTCCCCATCTATCTCAAAGGTGATCGTCTTGCCGACTCTCACTCCTCGGGCAGAAGCATGCCCCAAGCTTTTCATGGCGTGTTCCACGGCGGCCCCTTGAGGGTCCAACACCGTAGGTTTGGGAGAAACAAATACCGTTACCTTCACGGGCAAACCTAATGAGCGCCCTTCCCCCTACCTTTCAAACCTATTTTGCGCACAAGGCGAAAAAGTTGTTAACTTACACCTTCAAACGGTTGCGCGGATGATAGGCGGCATGATCGTCCAAAAGCCGCTCTCCCTCAACGTGGGTGTAGATTTGCGTGGTTCCGATATCGGCGTGACCAAGCATTTCCTGCACCGCGCGAATATCCGCGCCGCCCATCAACAAATGTGTGGCAAAGGAATGGCGCAAAATATGGGGAGTCACGTTTTTCTCGATCCCGGCTTTGCGAGCGTAATCCTTAACCAGCACCCAGACCATCTTTCGGGAAATCCCCTTGCCGCGCATGCTCAAGAACAATTCGCCGCCCGTTCCATCCTTCACAAGGTGGGGGCGCCCTCCGTGCAAGTAGTTTCGAATGGCTTGGACCGCCTGCCCGCCCACGGGCACCACCCGCTCCTTGGAGCCCTTCCCGAAAACCCGGGCAAACCCTTCGTCGCAATCGACCGAGGTCATGGGCAAAATACAAATTTCCGAGACCCGCAACCCGCTCCCGTACATCAGCTCGAAGATCGCCTTGTCTCGCTTGCCGAGGGGAACGTTCGTATCGGGCGCTTCCAGGAACTTTTCCATTTCCTCGATCCCCAACATATCGGGCAGGTGCCGATGCTTCCTCGGGTTGGACAGGAGCTCGGTGAAATCATCCTCGCGTAAATTCTCGGCCACGAGGAACCGGGCCATCATCCGAACGGCGGAAAGCTTGCGAGCCAGGCTGGCCACTGCGTATCCGCCTCTAGTCAGGTCGGCAAGCCAAGCCGACACGTCCTCACCGCTCGCCTTGCGCCAGTTCTCCACCCTGCGATCGGCGAGAAAACACGAAGCCTGCACGAGATCCTGCTCATAAGAAGACACCGTATTGTCGGCCAAACCCTTCTCCAGTTGTATCGACACCAAAAAGGCACTCAAGTCGGGCTCGAAGGCGGGAGGAGGTTCGAGAGGCTCAGCTCCCTCGACGCGCTTCAAGGCGGTTACTCCTCCCATTACACAAACCCTAATCCGAGGGAGTTTTTACGGGCCGAATCTCGCCCGCGAAGATTTTGCGGTATATTCGGTTCTTCGGGGTCTTCATCTTGCTCACGAGAAACCCCTGCCTTCTCAAGGCGGAAAAACCATAGCGATAGCTAGCGGCAAGACGCGGGTAAGTGAAAACCTTAGCCTTGTGCAGCATACCCTTCAACTTCCCCAAGTAACCCGTGCCCACCTCGACGTTCGTCTCCCAGTTGAAGGCGAGCCGGTAGCTTTTGTCCGTAACGTCCTTCCACGCGCCCTCGGTCAATTGCATCATCCCGCGGGCCACCGAAGTCTCCGCATTCCCGTTCAGGCTGCTCTCCGCATGGCAGATGGCGTAAACAAAGGCGGGATCCAGTCCATGCTTGCCCGCCTCCTTCTTCACTTTCGGCCACACCTTTTTAGCAGGAATGAAATTCTTGCCCCGGTCGATCACCCCACACGAGGAAATCGCCCCGATTGCAATTACGAAAACCAACCCCTTCCAAACCAATGTTCTCCGCCTCACCCCATCAATCAAGCGCCACTTAAACGGACAGGCAAGAATTTTGGGTCAAAATACTCGTTCCGAGTTAGGTTAAATGGAAAGAGGAGGGAACGGTATCGGCTAAATCCAAGCCAAGACTAGAAAGCCCAGCAGGAACAGGATGCCGAAGAGAGCGGTAAGGCCAACGGGATGGATGCCGGTCGTCGCCTGTTTCTCGAGATCGGCCTCGGTTTCTTCATCCGATTTACCAGGGTAGAACCCAAGCCTTTGCAGGGGCTGGGAAAGCCACTTGGCCATAATGCCCGGTCCATCGGCGGTGAAAGCTGAAAACTTACCCGCGACACCGCCCACGAAATAGGCATGAGCCTTCTCGTTAAGACCGTTCCAAAAAGACGACATGGAACTTAAAAACAAGCGACCGGCCTTGCGGTAGATGAAGTCTATATCCAAGTTCACGGACCTGACCTCGGGTGGGTAGATCTTCTTCAGCTTTAGACAGGCCACGGCCAGAATAGAGAAAAAGAGAAGGAGAGTCTGGTTCACGACGTGAGTGGCGTCGTAGGGATGGTAGCCTCCGCCATAGTTGGGGAGAAGCTGGTAAAGCCATTGCGGGTTGCAGCCGAGGAAAACACAGAGAAAGGAGGAAAGACCCATGGCAAGGAGCATATTCAGGGGGGCTTCCTTGGGTCGTAACCCGGAATCTTTTGAGAAAAAGGCAAAATAGGGTATCTTAATTCCCGCGTGCTCCACTACGCCGGCGGCGGCAAAGAGGAGAACGAGCCAAAGAACTAGGTGCCCTTCCCTAGCAGCCTCCACCATGATGAGCGACTTGCTCACGAAGCCGCTAAAAAGGGGAAAGGCCGAGATGGAAGCCGCCCCGATTATGCAGAATCCCGTAGTCCAGGGCATGGACTTATAGAGCCCGCCCAGCTCGGAACCGCGAATTTCCCCTGTCCGAAAGAGAACTGCGCCCATGCTCATGAAGAGTAATCCTTTGTAGATCACATGAGTGAAGGCGTGAGCCACCGCCCCGTCGATGGCCAGTTCCGTGCCGATGCCCACGCCGACCACCATGAAGCCGATCTGGTTGATTTTGCTATAGCAGAGGACACGACGCAAGTCGTTCTCAATGACGGCGTAAAAGATGGGGAAAAAGGCCATGAGGCCACCTACGAGCAAGAGGACGTCGGCTCCGGGAAAGAGACGTGCCAACATGCAGACGGCGCACTTCGTGGTAAAGGCGCAAAGAAATACCGGACCCGTGGGTGTAGCCTCGGCGTAGCCGTCCGTCAACCAAACGTGCAAGCCGGGGAAAGCGGCCTTGATGCCGATCGCGAGGAGGATGAGCGTCGCTCCTAGGTCGCCCCCCTCAAGAGCCTCCGTAAGGGAAACCATGGCGAAGGCTTCAGGCCCGCCCACGGCATGGTAGCGGAAGACGATTCCGGCCAAAAGAAGCAGGCCCGATGAAACATGGAAAAATAAGTAGCGAAAACCCGACTGTTCCGCCCGTTTGGTTTTGCGACCCCATATTTGGAACACCGAAGTGATGGCGAGCCCCTCCCACCAAAGGAAGAGCGATATCAAGTCGCCCGCAAAAGCTACGCCCACGGCGGTTGCCGCATAGAGCAATCCCGTGGAAAGTTGCCAAGGATCTCGCAAGTGAAAGGCGTAGAGTCCCGCCACGAGGGCGGCTATGTGAAAAAGGTAGCCGAAAAGAATGGCCTGCCTGTCTACCTCCGCGTTGATGATTTCCTGCCCGAACAGAACCATCGTGGAAGTGGCTCCGACTTCCATAGTACTCACCAGCCAAAGACCCAATATGGGTGCAATGACCATGACGGCAGAGGCATAACGACCTCTCAGGATACCTGCTACGATACCACCGAGTATGAGAGCGGTGGCCGGATGGAAGGAGATTTCTGCGGCGGCTAACATCCCATCACTCCTTTTCCCAGTAATCTTCGTCCCGCATGAGAATACGGCGACCTTTCACGCTTCGCAAGGCCTTGGAGATGAGGATGAGGGCGGCACAAGAAACAAACCCGTAGATAGCATAAAAAACAGGCCAAGTCTCAGGGCCTTCCACCAGACCGCCCATGCCATCATGAAAGGCGGCGTGCTTGTGCCATCCGAACCCGAAGACGAGGTCGATGAGCAGGAGAAGAGCGCAGAGACCGAAAAACGCGTTGAGAAACTTTTTCACGTTGGCAGGATGATCCAGCCAACGCTTGGGTTCGTTCTTCGATTTTTTCTTAGTAGCCATGACTTTATTATCCTTCCTTAGAGCAATCAGTATCACAGACCCGCCAAGCGGAGCAAGACGTCGGAGAAAAAGAACAGGCCAAAGCAACCCAAGGCGGTGCAAGACAAGGGAACCACGCATTGCCAAGGAGCTTCCTTGAGACCGCCCTCTCCTTCCTCGTTGTCATTTTCATTGCGAAAGAAGGCTCTTACCGCAACGGGCAGAAGATAAAAGACGTTCAGGAGTGAACTGACCAGCAAGACGACCACCACCCAAACGTAGTCGCGTTCGAGAGCACCAAGTACCAAATACCACTTGCTTACGAAACCGCCGAGCGGTGGCAATCCGATGACGCTAAGGGAACCGATGAGAAAGGCGCCCATAGTGAAAGGCATCTTGCGGCCAAGGCCACGGAGCTCGCTTACGTATTTCTTGCCGGAAGCGACAAGGATGGCGCCCGCGCAGAAAAACAGAGTGATCTTGCCGCAAGCGTGCATGGCGATGTGAACCACAGCCCCGGCGGTGCCCTGCTTGGTGGCGAGGGTAGCTCCAAGGACGACGTAACCCAGTTGACCAATGGTGGAGAAAGCAAGACGCCGTTTGAGGTTGTCCTGCGAAAGGGCGATCAGGGAAGAAATGATTATGGTGGCGCAGGCGATCCAGACCATGATTTGTTCGCCATCGAGGGCTTGAAGAACCTCCATGCCGAATACGTCGGAATACACTCGAATGACGCAGAATACACCAACCTTCACCACGGCCACGGCATGGAGCAGAGCGGAAACGGGAGTGGGGGCAACCATGGCGTTCGGCAACCACGAGTGGAAGGGCATTAGTCCGGCCTTGGCGAAACCGAAGGTGAAAAGCAGTAGCAGCACGATCTGCGTTGTCCCGGAAAATTGCTCGGACATGGAATTTCCAGCGAGAAAATCCATTGCTCCTTGTCCTTCATCCAGCCAAACGTAACACCAACTGAGGGCGGGCAACAGCAAACAAAGGGAAGTGAAAAGAAGGTAACTGAGGTAGGTACGACCTCCCTTTCGAGCCTCCTTGTCCTGCATGTGGGTAACCAGCGGGTAGGTCGAGACCGACAGCATCTCGTAGAAGAAGTAGATGGTGAGCAGGTTGGCCGAGAAAGCCACCCCCATGGTGGCGCAAAGAGAAATGGCGAAGAAGGAATAGAAGCGCGTCTGGGCGTGCTCGTGCAGACCACGCATGTAGCCGATGGCATAGAGGGAGGTAGCGACCCAAAGTACCGAGGCAACCGCGGCAAAGGTGAGCCCGAAGCCGTCGACCCTCAAAAGCATGGGAACGTTCGTAAAGATTTGCCAGATATGGAACTCCACGACGTTTCCTGCCAACACGAGAGGAAGCAAGGATAACACTACGCTCGCCTGAACAACCCCGGCGACAAGGGTAAAAATTTCGCGCAGGTTCTTTCGCTTCTCACCCGCCCAGACAATTGCGGCCAAAGCAACCATAGGAGCAAGCATGGCAATGAGCGGGCGGGCGTCGTTGATCACTGTCGGCTCAGCTACCATGTCAGCGTCCGGTTCCTTTCGGCAAGTTGAACGGTTCCAGAAAATCCTGCAAAAGGTTTACCACGTCTTGATTGAAAACTCCAATAACCAGAACAACCCCTGCGGAAAGTAAAAGAGGGATGAGCATGGAAAGAGGTGCTTCGTCGAAAAAGGTTTCGTTCTTTGGAAGCGCGAGGTCGCCGTGACCGTGACCGATGTTCTCACCGCTTTCCGTTACGGCAAGGTGAATGCGCTCGATGAGACGGAAAAAGAGCACCACCATGACCATCGTCGAAAACATGAGGGCTACAATGTATTCCCAACGCTCAGCCAGCATACCGCCGGTAATCAAATACCACTTGCTGAAAAATCCGCAGGTAGGAGGCAAGCCGATTATGGAGAAGCCTCCTATGAAGAAACCGGTCATGGTGAAGGGCATCTTGCGAAAAAGCCCGCGCAAGCCATCAAAGTGAGAGGTTTTCCTCTTTCGCAGAATTATCCCTACACCGAGGAAAAGGCAGAGAGTCATGCAGGCGTCACTTATGATGTGAAAAATGGAGCCGATCAAACCATAGTAGTTGTAGACCCACACGCCACCCACCATGTAACCGACCTCCGCCACAATTAGGTAAGTGAGCATTTTCTTAATGTCGCGCTGGGCCAAGGCCATGGTAGCGGCGCACAAGATGGCCAAAACGACCAGCCAAGGAAGAACTTCCGTCCAGAGCGTATTTTCAAAGGAGAATTCCACTCCGAATACCGTAAGCACCATCCGGATCATAACGTAGATCATAACCTTGGTCACAAGAGGAGCCAACAGGCATGAAGTCGTCGTCGGAGCATGGAAATATGAGCTCGGCAACCAAGCGTGAAAGGGGAAAAACGCCATTTTGATCAGTACTCCGAGACAAACGAAAACAAAAGCTACCTGCATGGCGGCGGACTCTGCCAATCCGTTGGCAGTTATGACCTTCTCGATACCCACCATGTTCAAGGTACCCGTCATCATATAAAGGTAGCCCACGCCTAGGAGATAGAAAGAAGCTCCGATGGTTCCAAGTATGACGTATTTGAAGGTGGCTGCAGCAGCCCTAGCTGAGCCCATGGCTATAAGCCCATAGCCAGTGAGAGCCGCCACTTCGATCAGAACATATAGATTGAAAGCGTCACCCGTTAGAGAAATCCCCGCAAGGCCCGTTACCTGAAGCAAAAAGAGGGAGTAGAAATAGCCCTCCTTCTCAGGAGTTTCCTCAGCAACGGGAAGCTTAGAGTACCAGGCAACGAGAAAGGCCACGCCCACCACCACAAGCATGATGAGGGTTCCGAGGTAATCGGCTCGAAACTCAATGCCCACACCGCGCGGATATGCATCGGCGTTCCAACCGCCGAAAAAGTAGGACACCTCGTTCGCTTCGCTGGCGATCACCCTGCGTAAGGTCTCGATTCCGCCCCAGAGCGCCCCCGCCAAGGAAGCAACCGATATGGGATGACACAAGTTGGGAGACTTACGGCCCACCAAGGCGCAAAAAACGGCCCCGAACAAGGGAAAGGCAAAAATCAAGGCTATGGAGTTTTCGCTCATTGTTTACCCCTTTTTTGCCTTTGGCGTCTTCGCCGAAGCCCGCTTGGGCTTGGTTGCCAAAACATCGGGAATTACGGTTGCCGCATCTTCCGCTTGAATGGCCGCCAAAACGGCGTCTTCCTCGATCGTTCCGTAGGCCCGGTAAATACGCTGAGTCAAAGCTAAGGCCACGCCAAGCGTAGCCACCCCAACCACGATGGCGGTAAGCATCAAGACGTGTGGAAGAGGATTTGCATAGCCCAAGGTCTCCTCGTCAGTCAAACTGCGAGGAGCGTGATGACCATGATCTTCCTCGTGCGAAACCCTCAATGAGGTCGCGTTCTCTTCAGATACATCGGTAGTGTTAGCCTCGTCGAGATGAACAATATGCTCGGCATGATGACCATGAGGATCGTGCTCTGCTACGTAAATGGGAATGGTCGCCCCCTCCTTGACCCCGATAGAAACATAGAAAAGAATAATCGCCGTCTGGAAGATCGACATCCCGATCAGCTTCTTGATCAGATTGTTCTTCGCGATCATGGCGTAGAGACCGATGAGCAACAGCACGACATATACGCAGTAGTTGAACCGCTCGACAAGCAGTGCGTTCAATAAGCCTTCTTCGCCAAACATAAGGATTAAATCCGGCTCAGAGACCGCCCTCCAGGCGTCCTCGTGTGGAAAGGTTGGCGTATATGGCGAACATCACGGTAGTCACCGTAAAGGCTACGCCGATCTCCACTCCGAGCATAGCGTGGTAACGGGCCATCTCACGGGAAACGGGAAGAACATGTGAGAGTTCCGCATAGTCGAGAAACTCCCCGCCGAGCAACATCGAGAAGAAACCAATCCCAGCATAAATCAAGATACCCACTCCGGCCAGCATGATGGCCCGGTCGACGGACAACCTGTCCATCGCCTTGGGCAGGTCCCAGGCTAGAGCCACAAGGATGAAGCTCGCGCCCATGATGACGCCACCTTGAAATCCTCCTCCCGGACTGACGTGCCCATGGGCGAGAACATAGAAAGCGAACAACTGGATCACGGGTATGAGAAGACGCACCGTATTTGTAACGATCAGGTCAGGCTCGGCCGCAATTTCGTTTTCACGTTTAAGCGCGGGAGCGTCGGCATCGACCCCCGTCCGCTTGAGAATGGCGATGATGGCCATGCCCGCGATGAAGATGACGACAGTTTCGAACATGGTGTCGAAACCCCGATAGTCGGCCAGCACGGCAGTCACCATGTTGGGCACCTCGGTAT
>CAWVZQ010000013.1:0-20989 GCA_963934405.1 uncultured Opitutales bacterium
GCTCCGTGTGCCTTCATGCTCAAGAACTCGGGTAGACTCAGACCAAGCCCGCCGATAAGGCCGACGTGCATGAACTCCCTGCGAGAAAAATGGCTGGGGAGGTCGCCGCATTTACCTTGAATGCCCGATAGTGCTGATTTCTTCATGAATTTTACGGAGATTGTTACTTGTAACGAGAATGTTTTTAAAAGCTTCCAGTATAGTATCTAGTATACATAGCTTCGCAAGCTGGTTTTAGCCTAAAAAAGTGAAACTTTTTTTACAGGTCTTGAAGTTTGTGCGCAAGTCATTGCAATTGAATATAATAATATTACTTGCAAAAGGATTAAATAAGATAAAAAAGATTGCAATGTCTTGCTGCTTGGCTAATTTGGTATTTTAAGTAGTGGCCAAAGGCAAAACAGTAACGATTCGCGTACCCGAAGAGACCTTTGATGAAATCAGGGAGGTCTGCTCCTCCTTGGGCGAGGCTTACAATTTCAACCAATTCGTGAATCAAAGCCTCGGTGCCATTCTCGAGGTCATTAAGCACGATGGTGAGGAGGTGCCCATTCCGAAGTTCGCCATGATGGCGCGTTGGTTGAAGGATTACGAACCGTCCGAATTCACTGCTAAGGGTAATGGGAAAGGAGGAGGCTCATCATGAGCGCCGCAGCTTCGGAACCTAAGACACGGTTGTTCTTCGGATCCAGATCCTTGGGGAGGATGTGGTTTCCGTTCTTGGTGTTCATCGCCTTCTTGACTGCCCTGCTTTCGCACGAGGAACTAGTCGGGCGATTCCTTGGAAACGCCTCGCTCATTGCCCGCAATACATTTGTCTATGGAGTGCAGATCGGGATGTGGGTGTCCGGGGCTTTCCTGGTTCAGCGTGGCATTACCACCTTTTTCTGGGACGGCTTGATTCCCAACCTAACTGGTCGCCGGGTGCCCAGACTGCCCAAGGACGTTACGGGCATAATCATTTTCTTTTTCGCGGGGGTGGGTGTCCTCGCAACCGTGTTCGATCGCTCGGTCACCGGCATCTGGGCCACATCGGGAATCATGAGCGTGGTCATCGGTTTTGCTCTTCGAAATGTCATATTGGATGTTTTCATAGGCTTGGCCATGCATGTGGAACGCGCCTTCAGCATTGGAGACTGGGTCATGCTCCACCAAAACAGGGTGGAGACCCACATCGTGGGTCAAGTCATCGAGATCAACTGGCGCACCACGCGTCTGCGTACGACGAGCAACAACATGGTGGTTATTCCAAATAGTCGCCTAGGAGAAACCATACTCACCAATTACATGCAGCCCAAGCCTCACTTCCGAATCGATTTGGATTTCGTGATCGACTACTCCATTCCGCCCAACCGAGCCATACGCATCCTCATGTCGGGCGTTCGAGCGTTGGCCGATGGTGAACGCATACTAGAAGACCCCGAACCCGAGGTGCGCCTCGACGAGGCCACCCTCGACGGTCAACGCTACGAGGTGCGATTTTTCATCCTGCCCGTAAACATTTCGCCCAACGAGTCGCGTCATGTCGTTAACAAGAGCATCGTCGAGCACCTTTCCCGGGCCGGCGTCACGCCTTCCACTTCGAAGGAGGAGGTTTTCCTTACGCGAGGTTCCGAACGACGTCAGTTGAACTTGGAGGACGGGGGGGATCGTCGTCTGATTTTAGACCGATCGGAGTTGTTTCGCGACCTAGACGAAGTCGAACGAAGCATACTCGTTGGCTCGATGACACGCCACGATCTGGAAGCCGGAGAAGTGCTCTATCGCCAAGGTGCTGAAGGAAACTCCTTGTACTTGCTTGCCGAGGGTTTGCTTTCCTCTTTCGTCACCTTGTCGGGGTTGGAGGGCAAGGCCAAGGTGGAGCAGATAGAGTCGGGTCGTCATTTCGGGGAAGATTCACTCCTTACGGGCAAGAGTCGCTCGTCCACCCTCGCTGCGATAACCGATTGCGTGGTCTTCGAGATTTCCAAGGAACCCGTCATGGAAATAGCCCGCCGAAAAGGTGATTTTCTCGTCATGCTCAACCGCAACGTGGCCCTCAGCGAGGAACGCATACATAACAGTAAGGCGGCCGCCTCAAAACAAAAAAAGTCCGCCCCGGGCAAGAAGAAGGTCGCCGGCGTAACCAAGGCAATACAGACCTTTTTCACTGATCTTTTCCCCACCAACGAACCCGAGTCGCCTCCTACGAACAACCAAACGCCACAGGAAACCGGATGAATCGCAAAACGTTAAATCACCGCTCAGTCTTTTTCACCGTCATTGCTTTGGCTCTGTCGACGTGCGGCACCGCTTTTGCCCAAAAACCGGCGGATGACGATCCCATCGAGATGGTCTCTCGGCGACTTCGTCTCAGCTATGTCGACCCCACTCGGTGCACTCAGCTTCTCAAGCTCTACGGGATCACCATCGGATCGGTCACTGCCGCGGTAGACTCGAAGAAACTTCCCGTCGTCGTCGCCCTTCCCGAGACAAAGTTCCACGAGATCGTGCCGGCCCCGTCCGGCACTTTTCCGCGAACCGAGACGGATCCTCTGAACGAGCTCATGGTCTTTTACGATTCATCCGAACCGTCCCAGTTCGGGCACATCGTTCGCATCGTTCGCGAGCAGATCGACATGCCCGCCCGCAAGATCATGATCGAGGCCATGGTCCTGGAAATTTCTTCCCAAGCTCTCAAGGACTTGGGAGTCCAGTGGGACATCACTGACAACTTACACGGAGGTAATTTCATCGGTCGCCATCTCGACAAGGATACCCTCAAAGTCGGCGAAATCGTTCCGTCCGCAGTAGGAGTTCCTCAGCTCGATTTCAGCGTCACCAACGCCTTTCGGGAGTTCAACGTTCGGTTGAAAGCTCTGGTTCAAGAAGGCACCGCCGAGGTTCTGTCACGGCCAAGCGTCCTCACGCTCGACAACCGCATGGCCTACATCAACGTCTCGGAGAAAATTCCTATCGCCAACACCAAGTTCGCCAAGGATTTCGTAAGCGCTGTTGATTTTCGCGACGTCACCGCGGGCATCGAGTTGGCCGTCAGGCCGCGCATCAACGAGGACGGATCCGAGGTTTCCCTCCAGATAAACGCTTCCGTCTCCGCTCGCGTCCCCGGCAAGGACCAGCAAGTCTTGGGTAAAGACGACATTGTTCTCGCCACGGCTCCCACGCTTTCGATTCGGGAGGTCAAGACCTACGCCCGAATCGCCAACGATACGCCGTTCATTATCGGCGGCCTAATCGCCAAGGATTCCGAAGAAACCGTGAACAGTGTGCCCATACTAGGCAAAATACCAATCTTGGGCGCTCTCTTTCGCAGCAAGTCCAAGACCGGTCTCAAGCGCGAGGTAATCATCGTCATAACCCCCTCCGTTCTTCCCGAGGAAAACGTCGTCAACAAGAGCATGCCCAAGGACGAGGATCTTTTCGACAGCTTCGATCACCGTCTCTTTCGCGATGCCTACCGCATTCGCGACGAGGACACTTTCGACCTTCGCTACCTCACTGAAAACCGAGGTTTACTCAAGCTGCAGGCCATCGCCGATCGCATCGTCACCGACGACGTCCGCCTCGCCGAGGCTTATCCCTACAACAGGTTCGCCGATCGCGCCGTTCCCGGTGAGGATGCCCTCGTGCGACGCCAAATATATGAGGTTCTCAAGCATCGCGAGGCTGCCGAAAAACTCGATGCTCGAAAATTGATATTCTTTCGCAAGGACGAGGATCTCGGCACGGGCTTTCGCGTGCGCTTTCTCTCCGAGCACCTCGAAGAGGTCGCTCCCTTCGTCCTCTCGAACAAGAAAACGGGCAAGGCCTTTGCCCTTCGCTACCAGTTTCGCCGAGACAGTGCCTCCGCCAGCGAGTTGCTGGAGGAACCCGTGCCCGAGATGGCTATCGTCGACTGCCCCGACAAGGCGACTTGGCGTCGCCTCCTCTGGGAACTCAACCAACCGGGACCGAAGGGAGAGGTCCGCAGAGTCATAATCCTCCGAAACCGCGATGATCTCGAGCGTCTCAAATTTGCCGTCCTCATGAAAAAGACCATAGAGCTCAATACCGAGAAAAACATACTCCAACTAAAGAGCTTCACCCGAGGACGACTCCTCCGGATGCCCACCGTACGCGAGGACGACGTTGAGCTCATCGACTTCGAAGTTGCCGCCTGCTTTTTCCACTCCGAACAATACTACGCCGCCCTACAGTCAGCCCTCCGTCGCGACTACGCCGCCTTTAACACGGCTCTACTCGGCACCCAATACGAAAAACTCCTCCGCGCCGGTCAATAATTAGCTAAAAAAGCCGAAAGCGTTCCTTACCGAACCGTTTCCGGCTCATATACTTTTGCGTTGTCATTGCGAGGAGCGGAGCGACGCGGCAATCCAGCGGAACCATAGGGCACTCTCCGCCTCGCCCCGGCAATCCAGCGTTACCGCGAAGTAAATTAGTGGAAATCACGCGTGCTCGACATGTAACAACTACTGAGGAGCACTCCTCCGCCCAGCACCTTGCAATGATAGAAAGAACAAAAACAAGTAACTTTTAGGCGCTTTCAAACAAAAAAGGTTGCGAGTCTCGGGCTTGTCCCTCGATATGGAATGAGTTACGAAAATGGAGGGAAAAACGCATAGGTTGTCTGCATGGAACCGGGCCGCCCCAGAGGCGGTGGCAGATTGGCTCTGCGAGGGTTGGGAGGGCAAGGGCCCGCTCGACCTCGGGGACCTTCTGGTTCTGGGCCAGACGAAGGGCGCCGGGCGCCGGTTGAAGCTGGCCTTGGCTCGCCGGGCAGCTGAACGCGGGCAGGGGATGTTGCCGCCTCGTTTCGTGACTCCGGCTTTTCTGTTTCGAGCTATTCCGGGAGAGGTTCCCGTCGCTTCGGATTTGGCTTGCCTGCTGCATTGGTCGGAGGTTTTGGCGGGGATAGACATCGACGATTATTTGGCCTTGTTCCCGAAGGCTCCCGACAATCCCGATGCGGCTTGGGGGCGTGCCGTGGGGAAGGCTTTGCACGGGTTGCGCAAGTCACTTTCCGAGGGTGATTTCGATTGCGGTGCGGTGGCGAGCGGAGGTCTCGCCCGACAGTGGGGAGAGGACGACCGCTGGCAGGATTTGGCGAGGCTCGAACGGCGTTACCGAGAATCCCTGAGCGCCGTGGGCCTGCGCGATCCTCTCGATGCCAACCGAGAGGCGGCGAACAGTCCCGAGCTGCCGCCCGAGGTGAAGAGAGTGCTGTTGCCCGGTGTGCCCGGTTTTCCCGAGCTGGGGAGAATCGCCTTGGAGAAGGTGGTCGCCATGGGGGTGCCGGTGGAGGTGCTTTCCTTCGGACCCGAGGGTGAGGCGCCGGAAGATCTTTTCGATGAGTGGGGGAGACCCTTGCGATCCGCTTGGGAGAAACGTCCCGGACCCGTGACGGACGACCGGTTGCACCTTCTGCGGGACGAGCGCGCCCAAGCCAAGGCGGTGATGCAGGTCTTGACGCTTTACGGGAACGAGCTCGGTGGGCAGGTGTCTCTGGGTGTAGTGGATGCGGAGGCCAAGCCCTACCTGCAACGGGCGGCCGAGGAGAGCGAGCTTCCTTTTGCGTTGTCCGACCCCGAGGGGGATTCCGCCACCGGTTCGCCCTTTTACGCCCTGCTTGCGGCCTTGGCCGGGTTGGTGGGGGATTCCGCCTTTCGGCAGGCTGTCATAGTGCTGCGGTTTCCCGATACGCGCAACTGGTTGGAACGCGCGGGCGTGGGGATGGATGCCCGGGAGTTACTTTCTGGCTTGGATGAGCTTGGCAGCAAGCGAATACCGGTCACCTTGGCGGATGCGGTGAATCTGGCGCGGGACGAGTTGCGCGAGGTGTTGCGAAGGCTTTCCGAGTTGGCGGAAAAGTTGAAGGGCCCGAGCTTTGCAGAAACGCTGCGAGACTTTTTGCTGGGGGCCACGGCAGGGCGCGAGTTCAGCGAAGACAACCCGGCGGATGCCTCCTACGTTTCCTTGTCGAAGCCGTTTATGGAAGGCTTGGAGGAGCTGGAGTCCTTGGGCGAACGGACGGGCGAGGAGACTTTTCCCCTCCTTCTTGAACTGTTGCGAGGGGAGCGGATTTCCCGTGATGCGGAACCCAATTCCTTGCCTATGCAGGGCTGGCTCGAGTTGCCTTGGGAAGATGCTCCTCGATTGATTCTGGTCGGATTCAACGAGGGTTGCGTACCCGAGGCCGTGCCCGGCGACACCTTTTTGCCCGAGAACTTGCGAAGAGAACTGGGACTGTGGACGAGCGACGTGCGTTTCGCCCGCGACGCCTACTTACTACAGTGGATCGTGGCCTCGAGGGAGGGTGGGGGACGAGTGGATTTCATGCTCGGCAAATGGCGATCCGGTGGCGACCCGTTGAAACCTTCGCGTTTGCTTTTTCTTTGCGACGAAACCGACGAGAACGCCTTGCCCGCTCGGGTGCAAAAACTATTCGCCGAACCCGCCAACGAGGAGGAAAACCCGGCTTGGCGCTTCTCTTGGAGGCTGGACCCGGGCCCCGTGGTGCGTCCCGAAAAGATTTCGGTGACGGCATTTTCGAGTTTTCTGGATTGTCCGTATCGTTTTCATCTCAAGCGGTTTCTGGAGATGGACTCGCTCGATCCTCTCAAGAGCGAGGGCGACAGTATGGATTTCGGTTCTCTGGTGCACAACGCGCTGGAAGTTTTTGGACGCGACGAGGAGGTGAGGCAATCCGACGACGCCGATCTCATCCGCAGTTTTCTCAAGGACGCCTTGGACAAGGTATTCGCGAAAAGCTACGGGGCCAATCCCGGCTTGCCCCTGTTGCAGCAGAAGGAATCCGCATGGCTTCGGCTTTCGCAGGCGGCCGATGAGCAGGCCAAGGAACGCCGGGCTGGCTGGATTCCCGTTCGAGCGGAGGATCTGTTTCGTAAGGAACTGGACGGCATTTTTGTGGGTGGCAAGGTGGACCGGGTGGACATGCATGAAACCGATGGTTCCATTCGCGTGCTGGATTACAAGACTTCTTCGAACCCGCCTGCCGAGACTCATTGGGGCTCCCCGGGTCGCGAACCCGAGCAGTTTCCCGAGTACGCTAGGTTCATGGGAGTGAACAAGAGTGGGAAAGATCTGGAGAAGCGCTGGATCGGCCTGCAACTGCCCCTGTACCGGTGGTGGGCGGAGGACGAGGCCGACCTTGGACTCGCGGACAAGGAGGTGGCGGTGGGGTATTTCAATTTGTCTTCCGAAGCCGTCGGCGTAACGGTTTGGGAGGAACTTGACGACGAGTTGATGGCGAGCGCCATGGCCTGCGCCAAGGGCGTGATAGCGGACCTGCAGTCGGGGCTTTCCTGCTCGCCCCGAAGAAGAGTCACGTACGATGATTTCAAGGATCTTTTCTTCCACGATTCGACCTTGGCCACGATTCCGCTCGGAGAAAAAGAAGGGGAGGGAGCTGCATGAGTGGTCGGGGACCCAGACGTGAGCTGATCACGGCATCGGCGGGTAGCGGAAAAACCTTTCAATTGACGGATCGTTATCTCGGTTTGCTGCTGGCGGGGGAGAAACCCGAAAGTATTGTGGCCCTCACTTTCTCCCGTAAGGCGGCGGGCGAGTTTTTCGACGCGATTCTCCAAAAACTAGCGGAAGCCGCATCCGACGACAAGGCCCGAGACCTGTTGAACACACGACTAAAAGTGAGCGTCTCGGCCGATGACTATCGCATGAAGCTGGCGGAGTTGCTCACGGTCATGCACAAGTTGACCCTCGGTACGCTGGATTCCTTCTTTCACAGGATCCTGTCTCGTTTCCCGCTGGAACATGGTTTGGGCGGAGATTTTTCCATCCTCGACGAGAGCTCCTTGCAAATGGAATTGGGGCGGGCCTTGGAAATGCTTTTTCGGCAGGGACGAGAGTCGGGTCCTCTTCGCGATGGTCTGGGTTCTGCTTTTAGACAGGCTCGCGAAGGTTCGGACGATCGCAAGTTCGCCGATTGGATGGTGCAGGTAGCCAAGCACTTTAGGATTCTCCGCAACCTTTGCCAAGAGGAGGAGCGCTGGGGTCGCCCGGGCGCGATATGGCCCCGAGGGGCACCTTGGCTGGATTTGGATGAGGGGTACGATCCCGCCGAGGACCTTGCCGCCTGTCGCACCCTGATCCCCAGCAATTCCTTTTCCGACCCCGCCTTCAACGAAGGGGATTTTGATAAGTGGCTTGCCGCCTTTGATGTACTGGAAAAATGGAGCCCTGCTGTTGGGTTCAAGGGTGCTTCCGCACTCCTCAAGCGAGTGATCAAGGGCTTGGGGCCTTGGAGACCGGGTGAGGGTTGCGAGATCAAGCACGGCAGAACTGATTTCGCCTTGTCGGAAAATTTTTGCGAACCGCTTTCGCGAGTCGTCCAATCCATTCTCAGACGAGAGTTCGAGCGGCGCATGCTTCGCACGCAAGGGGCTTACCGGGCCCTTTCCGAGGCCGATTCGGTCTTCGAGCAGCAGGTGCGCAGTCGTGGTGGTTTGACTTTCGCAGACTTGCCTTTGTTGCTAGGTCGAAACGACGATGACGATCCACTTGCGAAAATGGAGGTCGAGTTTCGCTTGGACGGCGAATACCGACACTGGTTGCTGGATGAGTTTCAGGATACCTCGCCCGCACAGTGGAGAGTGTTGCGAAACTTGGTAGAGGAAGCCATCAACGACCCCGAGGACGGTCGGGCCTTTTTCTGCGTGGGCGACGTGAAGCAAGCGATCTATGGCTGGCGCGGTGGCGACTCGCGTCTTTTCGAGGTGCTCAAGGAACGCTACGGGGCTCGACTTGAGAATAGTGGCTTGAACAAGTCCTGGCGATCAGGTCCCGACGTATTGGACACGGTAAACGACGTTTTCGGCAAGCTGTCCTCAACGACTATTTCCTGTCCTCGTTGGGAAGGCATTTGGGATTCTCACAAGCCTTCCGAATTGACGGAGAACTTGCAAGGTCATGTGGCTTGGTGGACGTCGAGCGAAGATGACGAGCGCAAGCAGGCTTTGGTTTCGCTGATACGGGAAATTGATCCCATCGCCCGAGGTCTATCCTGCGCCGTGCTGACTCAGCGTCGAAGTACGGCTCGGGAACTGGTGGACCTTCTCCGTCTGGAACTGCCCGAGGTGCCGGTGGAGAACGAGGTCGGGGCCAACCCGGGTTCGGATAATCCGTTTTCCGTCGCTTTGCTGTCCTTGTTGCGGGCAGCGGCTCATCCCGAGGATGGGTTTTCACGAGGCCATTTGCGGATGACACCTTTTGGTCGACTACTCGCGCCCAGTGGTGACCCCGATGAATTGAATTCCGCCTTGATTGGGGTTCTTCAACAGGTGTGCGTCGAAGGATTTGCGACCGTATTGAAGGAGTGGGGGGGGCGAGCCTTGAAGGAGGTCGAGGAAACCGCTCGGGCATTTTGCTCGTTGCGTTTACGTCATTTTGAGGATCTTGCCCGGCGTTTCGATGAGACGGGTTCGCGAGACGTCGATGTCTTCATTGAGTTTGCCAAGGGTAGCGAATCCTCGGGTGGCGCTTCCGAGAAAAGTGTTCGCGTGATGACCATACACAAGTCCAAGGGCTTGACTTTCGATATGGTCATTCTTCCCGAGTTGGACGGAAACGCTCTCGATGCTTTGCGTCGAGGTCCTCAAGGATCCCCTCTGGATCTATACGTCAAGAATTCGGCAGACGGAGAGGGAGTTGAGTGGACGCTTGATTGGCCCAATTCACTTTTCTCAGGAGCCGACTCGACGTTGGCCGGAATAATAGCTTCCGATCGAGGCGAAGCCGTTTTTGAAAACCTCTGCAAACTTTACGTTGGGATGACGCGTCCTCGACAGGGCCTTTACTTGTTTTCGAAGTGCCCAGCGGTGAAGAAAGATCCGCCCGTCAACTACGTCGAGTTGTTAAATCAGACCCTTTCTTCCGTTTCCGAAGAGGACCGCGAAGACGTTGAGTCCATACTACCCCTGTCGGCAGGCGAGATGGAGCTTCGCCACTCGAGAGGTTCGCCCGGATGGTTTGCCGAACATGGTCCGCATAGTTCCGAATCTTCAGATGCCCTTTCGTCTCTCCTGGAGGTTGATGATTCGCTTTCCACCGTCACTTTATTAGTATCCCCGACAAGTCCGTCGAAGCACGATAAAGCAAAAGCAATTCTCGGTGAATCTCTTTTTGGAAAGGAGCGAGACAGAGCCACGGACCTTGGAACTGAAGTCCATGAGCTCTTTGAGGAAATCGAGTGGTTGGAAGACGATGCTGCCGTTCAAGCGTTTTTACTGGAAATTAAGGAGAAAGCGTCGGCAATTGCCTTTGAGCATGTTCGCAAAGTACTGGAAAACGAGGATACCCGTGCTCTCTTCGCCAAACCCGAGGGGGCAAGCGTGGTTTGGTGTGAGCAAACTTTTAGCCTCCTGTTGGAGGGCGAAATAGTAAACGGTACCTTCGATCGAGTGGTTCTCAAGCAAGATGCTTCTGGTCGATGGTTGTCTGCCGAAATCATCGACTATAAGACCGATAGGGACATCAAGAACGATGCTGATTTCGAGGTGGGCGCAAAGCGACATCGTAAACAGCTCGAGTTTTACAGGAAGGCTCTTTCATCCCTAACGGGTTTACCTGCGGAAAAAATCTCCTTGGGACTCATTTATAGCACGATCCCATCGTCGACTTTCCTCTAGAATTTTCCCTTTACAGAGGGAGTCCAAGTCCTTTTTTGCACATGAATTTAGCTATTGAATTATTATAATCGACTTTGTTTTTCGCTTTTAAATTTTCATTCAGGGAAAAATAATTACATTCGTAAGTTATTGTATAATAACAGGTAATGGAAGTCTTGAAAAAAAAATGCAAGATTCAGGCAGACTCGGCTAATATAGTAGTGACTATTTAATCCTATAGTATATCCAACTCCATGCATTTGTCGCCCAGTTTCTTCCTTTTTCGGTTCCCGTGCATTGATCTAGCATTACTGTTTTATTGACTTAAATGAACATTGAAGAGTTTTTTAATAGTGAAGTGGCTTCAGCTCGCGAAGAGATACTTCGTCGTGAGCAGGAAGAAAAGATTCGTGCTGTGCCCGCCAACAAGCCTCATGCCCGTTTTCGCCCTTTTCTACAAGCTGTCAGAAGAATTGAATCAAAGTTCGAAGATTCAACCGAGGTGGATTTCCAGTTCGGTGACAATTTCCTACGCATTGTACTTGGGGATGATAGAATACTGGAGGCTTTTCCACAAAAGAAAAAGCGCATTGAGGTGGTTACCCATTTTATGGGCTACAAAGTTCGTTTTGCCACGCAACCAATACGGTTTATCAGGCAATTCATAACAGAATTTTATCTTCGTCTTCGCATCGGTAATTTCCTTCGTTATCTGTTCTCCACCTATGAGTATCCTCCCTGGGACGTGATTGAGCGGCGAAAATCTTTTTCTAAGGCTCCGGAAGCTGTAGAATATGTGATTCGCGCTTTGGCCGAGTACGCAGCTCAAATTGAAATCGCGACCAAGCTGCGCCGTGAGGCGGCAGAGGTCTAAAGCTTCGCGATTTTAGCGGAGTGCTGCTCTGTCTTGTTTTGAAGCAATTTTGCTTCAAATGTGTTTCTAGGCTTTTTAACAAGGCTCTTGCCAATACATACTTGGTTCGGTTTCATGTTTTAGACAGAGCTGAAAATAGTAAGTAAATCGGAGGAGAGAACCCATGAAATTGTTGCATCGTGAAGACGTGGAAGAAGCAGGCTATGAAATGCCGCTCGAGGGGTTGTGCGCAAATATCGACGAATTCAACTTGGAGGCTCTCAAGTTCGCGGGTGAATGGGTGCTTGCCGATGACGAAACCCTTGTCGCCGATGGGCAACAGCAAAACTATCTTTACCTTGTTATTTCCGGTGAAGTCGGCATTTACAAGAGAAACGACCAAGGGCAAAGCCAGTTTATAGCTTCTCTTGGGCAGGGGGAAGCCTTTGGTGAAATGGCTTTTCTTAGTGGTGGTGTCGCTTCCGCCGACGTTCAGGCATCGGGTGAAGGTATTCTGTGGCGCATCGATCACGAGCGCATGCTTGAGTTTATAGGACAAGGTGGTCCCGCTGGCGGCCAGCTCTGCTTGAACATAGCGAGCATTCTATCGAGTCGTCTTGTCGAGGGTAACCGAAAGGTTGTCGACATGAGCAAGGAGCTGCAAGCTTCCTTGCATCAATTGAAGCAGGCTTCCCAGTCCGGTTCGACCAAGGATCAGGCTCTTCGGCAAATGCAGGGGAAGGTAAAGGGTATGCAGGACGCCTTCAAGGGGCAGTCGGTCAAGAAATCTTCCTTTGGTTGGCCTGCTATTGCGGCCTCGATCGTAGCGGTTTTGAGCCTGGCGGGCTTGACTGTTTCTCTCGTTACAGGTGGGGGCGGGGAAATTGCCGTAGGCGACTCGAAGCTTCAGGAGAAAGTTGATGAGCTTACCGAAAACGAAGAATTCTACCAAGGTCTGAAGGCTCGTCTGGAGTCTCAGAATGAAACCTTGAAGTCAGAGAAAACGAAACTTTCGAAAGAGAGAGAGGATCTTCTGGCCCAAGTTTCCGAGTCGATGGGAAAGGATGCGGAGCTTAACCAACTAAAGAGTCAACTTGCAGACGTCGAGCGGCGGTTGGCATCGGCTTCCAAGTCAACGGTGGCTAGTGCCCCGACTGTTGTCGCCTCCACTCCCACGCCTTCCGTTCGCCCTGCGCCAACTCAGGCCGAGTCACCCAATGACGATGCCAAGGTGGTTGCTTGGGCATTGAAGAATTCGACTTTAGTTTTCCCCTTGCACATTCAAGGGAAGAAGTTGGTCACCTTGCAGGACCGTACGCAACAAGTGAAGATTCCCGTTCCGTCAGGAAGTGCTCTCAAGGCACTTCGTTTTCACCCCAGCGCACCGGCAGTTCTTATTGTGTCGCAACCTACAAGCGATAAGTTTCTCGCAAGCGTTTCAATTGCCGATACCAATTTCGCGGAAGCTGTGCGACCCCGATACTCTGCCCATGAACGAAAAGTGTCCGGCGAAGCCAATCCCTTGCTCTCGAAGCCTGCCACTCCATCACTTCGTCCCAAACCTAGCTCGGTGGCAGGAGTATCGTCTGTAGCAAAGCCAAGTTTTCCGGTAAAGACATCGTCCTCTGAGACGCCCATAGTCGCCGGAAAATCGACTCCCGGCATTACGACCGGGCGACCATTGCAACCGCAAAAGCCTGCCAATATCCTTGATTCGGTTGCATCAAAACCAGCGACCCGACCCGATCCTCGCAAACCTAAATCAAAGGCTGAAAATGATCACGGAACGGCTTGTGTCTGTAAGGACTGCCGAGGGAAAAAGGCAGGCAAGAGCAGTCTGTTTGGCGACTTTTAAAGGTTTGTAAGCCACGGGTAAGTCTTAGCCTAGGCCTTCGACTTCCCAACCTTTTCGATATTTTTTGCGAATGAGAGCAGTGGCTTTTTCGTTCCCGGCAAAGGAAAGTTTTTCAGCCTCCCATCGCAATGTTTCTTTTGGGAAACGGGTGGCAACTCCTCCGAGTAGAACTGTTTCGGACAAGGGACCGGCATAGGAAAAGTTGGCCGAGGGCATAGGGCCCGCGCCGCGGGCGCCATCGATGAAGCTGTGCCAGTGGTTTATCCCTTCCACCTTAGGTATTTTGAAGTCGGCAAAATCTTTTTTTGGAAAAAGTTCCGGATTTCCGACGTGGGGGATGAGCATTGTTCCCTTCGTTCCGATTACTACGGAACCTTGTCCGGGCAGTTTCTTTCCCTCAAGGAGTTTGGTAACCTCGGCAGGGGGGCGGGTGCCACCGTCGTACCAAGTGACGGGGAGGGTCTTGCCTTCTGAATATTGGGTGTTCGGAAAAATGTAGTGAATCTTGGCATCGAAACCCCAGTTGTGGTCGTTTGGTACTGGTCCCTCGGAGCGCAGGGAGATGGGGTAGGTGAGACCTAGAGCCTTGAACACTGGATCGTAGATATGGCATCCCATGTCCCCGAATGTGCCCGTGCCATAGTCCAAGCGTTTACGCCATTGGCCGGGGTGGTAGTAACCTTTTATGAAGTCGGTGTAGGGTGCGGGCCCGATCCAGTTGTCCCAGTTGAATCCTTCGGGAACGGGATCCTTGCGGTCAGGTTTGGTGTTGGAGTCACCCCAACGCTTGTTACTGAAAGAGTGAGCTTCTTTTACCTTACCTATTACTCCGTCGTGAACAAGTTGCACAGCCGTACGATACTGTGAGGAAGAGTGGATCTGAATGCCCATCTGGGTTACCAGTTTCTTTTCTTTTGCATACTCGGCAAGAGCCCGTGATTCGAACACGTCGTGAGTCAACGGTTTCTGACCGTAAACATGTAGCCCACGTTGCATTGCGGACATCCCCATGGCGGCGTGCATGTGGTCGGGCACGGAGACGTTGACGGTATCCAGATTGTTCGCCTCCTTTTCCAGCATTACGCGCCAATCTGCGTAGACTGTGGCGTTGCGAAAGCGTTGCTGAATCTGTTTACGCCGTCCCGCGTCGATTTCTACGATGGCTGCCACGGTGACGTTGGGATGAGATGAGATGGAACCCACGTCCGCCCCAGCCATGCCGCCTCCGCCAAAACTGGCGTGACGCACAGTTTCGCTCGGGGGTGACTTGGCCCATGAGCTTTTTGCTAGGAAAGGAAAGGCGATGCCGCCGCTGGCTTGCCCGAGAAAAGTACGTCTGGACGATGTTTGATTCATGGCTCACATCTTCTCCATGCGATCAACAGCAAGCAAGAAATAATTAGATGCTTGCTCATTTTATCTTGAAGGCACAAGGGCATTAACCATGCAAAAGAAACCCAAAGTGCTCATCATCTTCGGTGATGCCTCAGAGACGGTTGACACCATGTACCCGTACTTCCGCCTCATCGAGGGCGGATACGAACCCGTGATGGCCGCACCCAAGAAGCGCGAATACCAAATGGTGATGCATCAAGTGAAACCGGGTTGGACCATTACTCGGGAATGGGAAGGCTATGCGATGCCCGCCGACATAGCCTTCAAGGATGTAAATCCCGAGGAATACTTAGGTATCTTCTTCAGTGGTGGTCGTGCCCCTGAGTACATCCGCGAGGACGAGGATCTTCTCCGTATCACGCGCTACTTCTTTGAGATGGATGCACCCATCGCGAGCGTCTGTCATGGCGTGGAAATTCCCGCTCGAGCCGACTGTGTCCGTGGTCGTCGTATGGCTACTGTTCCCAAGTGTAAGTTCGACTTGGAGGTGTGTGGCGGCACTTTTGTCGATGAGCCTTGTGTCATTGATGGCAATCTCGTCAGCGGTCGTACCTTCTGGGATCATGGCTACTATATGGGCCCGTGGATGAAGTTGCTTGATGGGGTTCGTACTAGCCAAGAAACCTAATGCGACAATCAGTAGAAGGTAATGGGTCAGTGGTTTGATTCGAATCTCCAATTCATGAATTGCGGGAGCATTTTAAATTTAATAACTTTTCCTTTACAGGCATCTGGATTTGGGCCACTTGGATGAGCTTCTTTTTCTTTGAATGATTATTGGAATTCCCAAAGAGACTTTTCCGGGCGAACGCCGCGTGGCGGTCGCTCCTGAAAACGTAGAGAAATTTCGCGGGCTTGGTTACGAGGTATTGGTGGAGGCGGGCGCGGGGTCTGAGGCTCGTTTGCCCGATGTTTCGTACGAGGAGGCCGGCGCCAAGGTATTGGGCGAAGCGAAGGAGGTTTGGGCGACTGCCGATCTCGTTTTGAAGATTAGACCTCCTGCCGATGAGGAGGTGTCGCTTTTGAAAGAGGGAGCTACCCTCATCAGTTTTATCCAGCCCGCCCAGAACGAGGAATTGGTAAAGAGCTTGGCCGAAAGGAAGGTCAACGTGATCGCCATGGACTGTGTGCCAAGGATTTCTCGAGCCCAGTCGATGGATGCTCTCAGCTCGATGGCGAACGTGGCGGGCTATCGCGCAATGGTGGAGGCGGCTCACGAGTTCGGACGTTTCTTTACGGGTCAGATTACGGCGGCGGGCAAAGTGCCCCCTGCTAAGGTTCTCGTAATCGGAGCCGGGGTGGCGGGACTCGCGGCTATTGGCACAGCCCGAAACATGGGGGCCATCGTAAGGGCTTTTGATACCCGTCCGGCCGTTAAAGAAGAGGTAGAGAGTCTCGGAGCAGAATTTTTGGAACTCGATTTCGAGGAAGATGGATCAGGTTCGGGTGGTTATGCCAAGGTGATGAGCAAGGAGTTCATCGAGGCCGAGATGAAACTTTTCGCTGAGCAAGCGGCAGATGTCGATGTCATCGTGACTACTGCTATGATTCCCGGCAAGAAAGCACCCGTGCTGATCACTGAGGAAATGGTGAAGAGCATGAAGGAGGGATCCGTGATCGTTGATCTTGCAGCCGAAGGCGGCGGAAACTGCGAATTGACCGAAGCCGGGAAAGCCAACCGAGTTCACGGGGTTACTATTCTCGGTTACTCCGACTTGCCCTCTCGTTTGCCTACGCAGTCAAGCCGTCTTTACGGCAACAATTTGACAAAGCTTCTCCAACTGCTTGGCGGACCTGATGATTTCGCCATCGATTTCGAAGACGAAATCCTTCGCGGCGCGACCGTGACGAAGGGGGGCGAGGTGACTTGGCCGCCACCCAAGCCAGCGGAACCTTCGCCTACACCCAAAGTCGAGGCGAAAAAGGAAACGGTTGTGTCCTCATCTTCTGAAGCCAACTCGAAATCCTCGGTTTTCAGTCCGGGTGTTTTGCTTGGTCTCGTCTGTATGGCCTTACTTGGCTTGGGATGGACGAGTCCAACCGAGGGTGTGTTTCTTCACCAAATCACCGTTTTCGTACTCTCCTGTTTCATCGGGTACATGGTGATTTGGAACGTCACTCCCGCCCTTCACACTCCTCTAATGAGCGTAACGAACGCCATCAGTGGCATTATCGTGATTGGTGGCATGCTCTTTGTTTCGGGTTCGCACCCATGGCTTCCTTGGTTGGCGGGGGTTGCCATTCTGATTGCCACCATTAATATTGCTGGTGGCTTTCTTGTTACTCAACGCATGTTGAAGATGTTTCGCAAATGAGCAGCGGTCTCGTTACTTCGGCTTACCTCGTTTCGGGGTTATTGTTTATCCTCAGTCTCGGGGGGCTCTCCAAGCAGGAGACTGCGCGACGTGGAAACCTCTATGGCATTCTCGGGATGATTCTAGCGATCCTCGCTACGCTCGCCGCACTTTTAGGAAGTACAGCGCCGAACTTCGAGTTGCTAATACCCCTAATGTTGGTCGGAGGTCTGATCGGAGCCGTGTTGGCGAAGCGAGTCGAGATGACGGCTATGCCCGAGTTGGTGGCCATCCTTCACAGTTTTGTAGGAATGGCCGCCGTGCTAGTTGGTATAGCCAGCTATCTCGAGCATCAGGACTATGAAGGTACGGCAAAGCTCATTCACGAAATCGAGGTCGTTTTAGGTGTTTTTATCGGCGGTATTACCTTTAGCGGTTCAGTGATCGCCTTCGGTAAACTTCGAGGATCCATCTCAGGCAAGCCCTTTCTTTTGCCCGCTCGTCATCTTCTCAACTTGGGCATGTTGGTGGCATGCGTTTGGTTTGGTTCAGCCTTTATGAATGGTACGGGGGATCCAGCTCTGCACGCCTTGCTCGTGGTCACTGCAATTTCTCTTGTTTTGGGAATCCACCTCATCATGGCCATTGGTGGAGCGGACATGCCCGTCGTCGTCTCGATGCTCAATAGCTATTCCGGTTGGGCTGCGGCCGCAGCGGGGTTTATGTTGCAGAATGATTTGCTTATCATTACCGGCGCTCTCGTCGGCAGCAGTGGAGCCATTCTCAGTTACATTATGTGCAAGGCCATGAACAGAAGCTTGGCCAATGTTATTTTCGGTGGGTTCGGAGCGAATGCAGGGAAATCCTCAAGTGGTGGCGAAGGTCCTCAGGGAACGGTTACGGAAACATCCGCAGCCGAAGTGGCATCCGCTCTCAAGGAAGCGAAAGAGGTCGTCATTGTTCCCGGTTATGGAATGGCTGTGGCCCAAGCCCAACACGTGGTGAAGGATATTGCGGAGACCCTTCGATCCCAGGACGTGAACGTACGTTTTGCTATTCATCCCGTTGCCGGACGCCTTCCCGGGCACATGAACGTACTCTTGGCCGAGGCCAACGTTCCCTACGACATCGTGCTTGAGATGGATGAAATCAATGACGATTTGCCAGAGGTGGATGTTCTTTTGGTAGTCGGCGCGAACGACATCGTAAATCCGTCCGCCTTGGAAGATTCGAGTAGCCCGATTGCCGGTATGCCCGTGATCGAGGCTTGGAAAGCGAAATCCGTGGTGGCCCTCAAACGAAGTATGGCGGCTGGTTACTCGGGGGTCGAGAACCCGCTCTATTTCAAGGATAATACCGATATGCTCTTCGGGGATGCCAAGGATACCTTGTCCGCCGTCTATTCCGTCTTATAGGGTCGAATTTTGGGTTTTGGTTAAATCCCTTAATTAAATACAGACGATATACCGCTGCCTAGGTTGTCCTATAGAAGCCCTAGGCAGGAAACAGCTTATTTCTTAGTTGCTTTTGGATTGGGAAGATCGGTTATCGTTCCCTCGAACACTTCCGCGGCGAGTCCAACCGACTCGTGCAGGGTAGGGTGGGCATGGATGGTTAATGCTAAATCCTCGGCATCGCATCCCATTTCAATGGCCAATCCGATTTCTCCTAGAACTTCGCCTGCATTCGTTCCTACCACCGCACCTCCTATTATGCGGTTGGATTCTTTTTCAAAAATGAGTTTCGTCATACCTTCGGCGCAGTCCGATGCCAATGCGCGTCCTGAAGCCGCCCAAGGGAAGATGGCTTTTTCGTACTCTATGCCTTCGGCTTTGGCTTCTCGTTCCGTTTTGCCGACCCATGCGACTTCGGGGTCCGTGTAGGCGATGGACGGAATAACCTTGGGATCAAAAAAATGTTTTTTCCCGGCGATAACTTCGGCTGCAACATGCCCCTCATGGGCCCCCTTGTGGGCAAGCATGGGTTGGCCAACCACATCTCCAACGGCAAATATGTGCGGCACGTTTGTTCGCATTTGTTTGTCTACTTTCAGAAAGCCTTTTTCGTCGACCTCTACGCCCGCTTTGTCGGCATCGATCAAGAGACCATTGGGCGTTCGACCAATGGCCACTAGTACGGCATCGTAATCGCGACTTTCCTTGCTGCCGTCTGTTGACTCCATGGTGACCGATATGCATTCAGGTGTTGCATCGACTGCGGTCACCTTGGTTTCGAGCATGATGTTATAGTCATCCGCAATTGTTCCGGTAAAAGTTTTTGCGACATCCGTGTCGGCGGCCGGCATCAACTGATCGAACATTTCCACGACGTCCAGCTTGGAGCCAAGGGCATGATAGACCATTCCCATTTCAAGTCCAATCACTCCTCCCCCCATGAGAAGCAGTCGATTCGGAATCTCCTTCAGTTCCAAGGCATCTGTCGAATCCCAGATTCGAGGATCTTCATGCGGAATAAAAGGTAGTTCAATTGGACGAGAACCCACTGCCAAAATAGCATGCTCGAAATTTACGGAGGTCGTTTCGTCACCGCTTTCCACTTGGATATGATTAGGCCCGGTGAATTTACCTTGTCCGTTAAGGACTTGGCATTTCCTCATTTTGGCCATGCCTCCGAGACCATCCGTAAGCTTTCCAATTACTTGTTCCTTCCACTGCCGCACCTTAGTGATGTCAATTTCGGGCTCTCCGAAGCTGACGCCATGCTCTTCCATGGATTTCGCATCCTTGATGACCTTGGCAAGGTGCAAGAGAGCTTTTGAGGGAATGCACCCAACGTTTAGGCACACTCCTCCGAGTGTGGAGTGACGTTCAATGATAACCGCATCTAGTCCCAGATCAGCGCAGCGGAAGGCTGCTGCGTAACCGGCTGGCCCCGACCCTAGAATGGCAACCTGTGTCTTGATTTCCTTACTCATGGTGAAGACTCAAGCTGTCTCATTTGAAAGTTCGCTCAACGCCTCCTTGAGGAAATTTAGAAAGCGTACGCCATCGGCTCCATCGATTACTCGATGGTCATATGAAAGAGATAAAGGCAACATGAGACGAGGGTCGAAAGATTTGCCGTTCCACACGGGTTTCTGCTCAGATCGGGAAAGACCAAGAATCCCAACGTTCGGTGCATTCACAATAGGAGTAAATGCAGTGCCTCCAAGACCACCAAGGCTGGAAATGGTGAAGCTCGAGCCCATCATCTCCTCCTTTGTAAGCTTTCCTTCCCGAGCCTTGGCGGAAAGAGCGAACAGGTCTTGGGTCAGCTCTTCCGCAGACTTCTTGTCTACTCCACGAACGACAGGGACCACAAGACCGTTGGGCGTATCTACGGCTATGCCAAGATCGACGTACTTCTTAAGAATCAAACTTTTGCCATCCAAGGACAAAGAGGAATTCATTGGAGGTAGATTCTGCAGAGCCTTGGCGACGGCTTGCATGATAAAAACAAGAATTGTGTATTTTATTCCCGACTCGCGTTTGGCCTCTTCTCCATTCCGCTTCTTCCGAAGGCTTTCCAACTCGGTCACGTCGACCTCATCCCATTGCGTGACGTGGGGAATCCTAACCCAATTACGGTGCAGGTTGGCACCCGTAAGCTTTTGGATTCTTGAGAGGGGCTTCTTCTCAATCTCACCGAACTTGGCGAAATCCACTTCCGGCCATGGAAGCAAATCCAATCCACCTGCTCCGGAATCAAGACGACGTAAGGCCTCCTTGACGTATTGCTGAACATCTTCCTTGAGAATACGGTTTTTACGGCCGGTGCCTTTGACTTTAGCCAAATTGACCCCGAACTCTCTCGCTATACGACGTACGACCGGAGAGGCATGAGCATATTCCTGGTTTTCAACGAATGTCTCAGATGGCTTGCTCGCACTCTTCTTTGCTGGAGTGGATACAGCCGGCTGAGGCTTTGCTTGGGAGGCGTCGGGAGGTGT
>CAWVZQ010000014.1:0-20988 GCA_963934405.1 uncultured Opitutales bacterium
TTCGAGCCTCAACCAATACTTGCCGATTACCTTCGCAAAGTGGTTCGGGATCTTCGACCCTCCAATGTAACTATAGAAAATATGGGGGTTTCAAGCGTTATGGGAGTGATGGATTTAAATATTCCAGGACCTGTAGCAACTTCGCCATCAGCTTCATTTGAGAAGAGTGTTCACTCGGATAGTGAATTTCAATCCTATGAGGTCTCGGTCACTACACTGGATGATTATTTTGTAAGGATTACTCAGCAAATCGGCGCGATCAAGATAGATGTTGAAGGTCATGAACTCTCTGTTCTCCAAGGAGCTGAAGAAATTATAAAACACCATAGTCCACTCATAATTTGCGAGAGTGAATCTAGGCATTTACCTAACGGTGACGTTAACGAGAGTCTCGAGTATTTCAGGAAAATTGGTTACGGAGGTTTTTTTGTTCATCCCAGAAAAGGTTTGATTGATTTGGATAGTTTTCTGCCAGAGATTCATCAACGTCAGGCAGGTGACAGGTTTTGGGACAGTAGGGATTACTGTAATAATTTCATTTTGACCCGTAGATAGAGTCTCATCAAATCAGTAAAATGGATTGCTCGCATTTAGAGGTTGCGGGACTCTCTAATCCCTCAGCTTAATCTTCTATATGATCGAACGCATCGAGTTTGCCTAATGGGCTCTTTAAAGAATCCGGGCTCGATGGGTAACGGTTAAGGAAATAGAATAAATTTTGGTATCTGCTTACTCAGACCAGTACATTTGCCTTTCCGTAATCAATAACTGTTTAACAATCAAGTCGAAGAAACAACATTTAAGAAAAATCACCTCAATATGAGGCTAATTCTTGATCGACAAAACTTCAATAGATCGTTGCATTAAAACATCCTGAAAATTGTTATCTCGAGGCTATCGATTTGAGGAAGGTTTCACCAAATTATGAAAATATCTAATTCGAAAATCCTAGTGATTGGAGGCACTGGCTTCATCGGGAGTTTTGTTGTTTCGGAATTACTCAAATCAGATGTGGCGAAAGTCGTCATTTTTGATAATTTTGCTCGTGGAAAAAGATCGAATGTTGAAAATGCCCTTAAAGATTCTCGTTGCGAGATCTATGCCAATGGTGGTGACGTTAGGGATATTGATCTCTTGAACGACGCGATGGAAGGTGTGGATGGTGTTATTCACCTTGCCGCCATGTGGTTGTTGCACTGTAAGGACTTTCCACGGACGGCTTTTCACGTAAATATAGAAGGAACTTTCAACGTTTTGGAAGCTTGCGTAAAAAACAACGTAAAGCGATTGGTTTATTCCTCCTCCGCTTCCGTTTACGGAGATGCAGCGCAGGTTCCCATGACTGAAAGCCACCCATTCAACAATAAGAACTTTTATGGGGCCACTAAGATTGCCGGGGAAGCCATGTGCCGCGCCTACTTTGACCGATACGGCCTCAGTTACGTGGGCTTGCGTTACATGAATGTTTACGGACCCCATCAGGATCAAACGGCGGCTTACACAGGAGTGATCCCGATTATGCTTAACAAGATCGATGACAATGAGCCTCCCGCGATCAATGGTGACGGGACTCAAGCTTATGATTTCATTGATGTCGAGGACGTTGCCCGATGCAACGTTCTTGCCTTAGAGGCGGAAGTCGCTGACGAATTTTACAATGTCGGGACGGGAATACAGACAAGCATTAAGGAGCTATGCGATACCATTTTGGGACTCAAGGACTCGGGATTAAAAGTAACCTATAATCCATACAGCGAGGATGATGCTCGTCGATTGGTGCAAAATCGAATCGGTTGTCCAAAAAAAGCAAGCGAACAACTTGGCTTTGCTTATAAATACGATTTGCGAACAGGTTTGCAGCGCCTTATCGATTGGCGGGAATCTCACGGGACTGAAGCCCATTGAAGGTCCCTATCGCCAGAACCAGTCTTACGGATTCTGAAATTCAATCCGTTCTCGGACCATTGAAATCGGGATGGCTGGTGCAGGGCCCTGAAGTTCGTGAATTCGAGGATAAGTGGTCGGAGTTCACAGGTGCTCAACAATCGATTGCCGTGACCTCCTGTACCTCCGCATTGCATCTTTCACTTGCCGCTCTTGGGTTTGGGCCGGGAGACGAAGCTATTGTTCCGGCTTTTACTTGGATTTCCACGGCAAATGTCGTGGAGCACCTTGGAGGGACGGTCGTTTTTTGTGATATTGATTTGGAAACCTTCAATCTCGATATTGCACAAGTTGAATCAAAGATAACTTCAAAGACGAAAGCCATTGTTCCGGTTCATCTTTTTGGATTGTCGGCTGAAATGAATGCCATCCTTGATTTAGCCAAGTTGCACGATCTGCATGTCGTTGAAGATGCTGCCTGCGGATTCGGTGCAAAATTCAAAGGACGACATGTTGGCTGTTTTGGCGATACTGGATGTTTCAGTTTTCATCCCCGCAAAGCAATCACTACGGGAGAGGGCGGTATGATCACGACGGACGATCCCGATTTGGCCGCCAGAATCCGTAGGCTTCGTGATCACGGTGCCGAAATGACTGATTTGCAGAGACATTTGGGTGCTAGACCTTACTTGCTTGCAGATCATCCTGACGCTGGTTATAATCAGAGAATGACTGATTTGCAAGGTGCTCTTGGTTCTGCCCAAATGGATCGTGCGAAGGAGATCGTCCAGGAGCGTCAGCGATTGGCTCGGAGATACGACCAAGCCTTTACAGGATTGAAATATTTACGAACCCCTTTTGTCGACCAAGATTATGAGCATGGTTACCAGAGTTATCCTTGTCTCTTTGAACCTGAAGAAACTTCCCTGATTCGCGTCAAAGCCATCAATTTAAAGCGCAACAATTGGATGGATGAACTTCAGCATAACGGCATCTCCACCCGTCCTGCGACTCATGCCGTCCACATGCTGAGTTTTTACAGAGAAAAGTATAAATTGAAGCCTGAGGATTTTCCTAACGCCAACTTGGCGGACCAATGTAGTATTTCCATACCAATTTTTCATGGGATGAAGGAAGAAGAACAAGATTTTGTGATTGATAAGGTTTTGGAATACCATTCGTAATGTGTGGAATTGCTGGGCAACTTAATTTCGATAAAAATCCCGTATCCCCCGTGATACTCAAGAGGATGACTGATGCTATTGCACATCGTGGTCCCGATGGCGAAGGACATTGGATTGAGGGAAATATCGGATTGGGGCATCGTCGTTTGTCCATTATCGATCTTTCTCCTGCTGGTCATCAACCGATGATTTCCTCAGATCATCGCTTTGCTCTAACCTACAACGGAGAAATTTATAATTTTCGTGAACTAAGAACCGAGCTTGAGGCAAAGGGGTATTGGTTTCGATCACAAACGGATTCGGAGGTCGTGCTTTATTCTTTGGCGGAGTGGGGTACGGATGCTCTGCTCAAATTTAATGGAATGTTTGCTTTGGCCCTTTGGGATCGTAAAGAAAAACGACTTTTACTGGCTCGTGATCGTTATGGGATCAAACCTCTCTATTATTTTCAAGATAGTAATACATTCGTTTTCGGATCTGAGCAAAAAGCGATCTTGGAGCAGCCTTCATTCGATCGAAAGATCAACAAGAAGGCATTACTCGAATATTTTACATTCCAAAACATTTTCACCGATCAAACTTTGCTTGAGGGAATATCTCTTTTGCCCGCTGGGCATTATGGGACTGTTGATCTTTCAACAAAAGAAAGCAAGTTAACATTAAATCAATACTGGGATTATTATTTTCGTGAACCCGAACAATCTGCTTCAAAACAAGAGTATTTAGAGGAATTAGATCGTTTGTTCAAGCAAGCGGTTAATCGCCAATTGGTTAGCGATGTTGAGCTTGGGAGTTACCTAAGTGGGGGAATGGATTCAGGCTCCATTACGGCCATTGCAGCTAAATCCTTCCCTTACCTCAAGACCTTCACCTGTGGTTTTGACTTAAGTTCCGCTTCAGGAATTGAATTGGCTTTCGATGAACGAACCAAAGCCGAGGCTATGTCCGCCCGCTTCAAGACCGAGCATTACGAAATGGTTCTCAAGGCAGGCGATATGGAAAGATGTCTTCCCAAGCTTGCACACCATTTGGAAGAGCCTCGGGTTGGTCAAAGCTACCCCAACTTTTATGTCGCTCAACTTGCGAGCAAGTTCGTCAAGGTCGTACTCTCGGGGGCAGGTGGGGACGAGTTGTTCGGTGGATATCCATGGAGGTATTATCGCGGAGCTACTGCCAAAAACTTTGAGCAATATGTCGACGAGTATTATTTGTATTGGCAGAGGTTGATACCCAATAGCGCCATATCAAATGTTTTTGCCCCGATTTGGGGTGATGTGAAAGATGTCTGGACGAGAGACATTTTTGAGAGCGTATTCTCCAATCACTCTAATTCTTTGGAGAAACCCGAGGATTTCATTAATCACTCATTGTACTTCGAGGCCAAGACCTTCTTGCACGGACTCTTTGTAGTGGAGGACAAGCTCAGCATGGCCCATTCACTTGAAACCAGAGTGCCATTCATGGATAACGACTTGGTCGACTTCGCTATGCAGTGTCCCGTTGAACTCAAACTCAACAATTTGGGTGAGGTAAATAGGTTAAATGAAAATGAAGTCGGAAGAAAAGCGAATCAGTATTTCCAAAAAACAAATGACGGTAAGCAAATACTAAGAGACATGATGTCGAGGTATATTCCAACCGATATTACAGAGGCTAAGAAACAGGGTTTTTCGTCTCCGGATGCCAGTTGGTTCAAAGGCGAAAGTATAGAATTCGTTCGTAGCAAATTGTTGGACGAAAATGCTCCTATCTTTAATTATTTAGATGCTGGAGAAACTCGGGCGCTTGTGAATGAACACTTGTCGGGACAACAAAACAGGAGATTGCTTATTTGGTCACTGATCAGTGTCAACGAGTTCCTGAAGGCATTCTGAAGCAAAGCTAGGCAGAAGAAATTTAATGGAACTTGATATAATTAGAGGAAGCGGTGACGATGAGATTAGCGATTATGTTTCTGGTTGCCCGAATTCATTGGTCTATTCATGTCCTCGTTTCATAGATTTGATTGCAAGTCATCTCGATGCCTCTCCAGGATGGATTCTGGCCAAGAATGAAACGGAACTCTTGGGTGCCCTGCCGTTTGTTCAAAGTCTGGATGGAGGGCTAGGGACGGTGTTCAATTCATTGCCGCATTACGGAAGCAATGGAGGGGTTGTTCAGAATGTTCAGGATGATGAAATAAAGCGGTCGCTGATAGAATGCTTTTTCGATTTTGCACAGAGTCAGAACTCTTGTTCCGCGACGCTCATTACCAATCCACTCATTTTGGATCACGAGGTATATGAAAACTGCTTAGATGGCTTTATTCGTGATGAGCGCATTGGACAGATAACCCATCTGCCCGACAACTCGGATGATGAATTGATTGAAATTTTTGATGATCCGAGACCGAGAAACATTCGAAGAGCTTTAAAAGAAGGCATTCAAGTGAGTTCCGGAAATGAAAGGAGTTCGGTCGAGTTTCTTTATGAAATTCACGTTGAAAACATGCAGGCTATCGGCGGTTTGTCCAAATCTTGGGATTTTTTCGAGAAATTGCTTACGGACATGCCTCGTGATTTGTGGTCCGTATACGTTGGGACTCGGAACGATCAGCCAATTGCGGCATTACTTGTGTTCTTTTTTAACGGCACAGCCGAGTATTTCACACCAGTCATCATTTCTGAACATAGAAATACTCAGGCCTTGGCCCTTGTTATTTACGAGGCAATGAAGGACGCCGTATCTTGCAAAAGTTGCAACAATTGGAATTGGGGAGGTACATGGCTAAGCCAGGGAGGGGTCTATGACTTTAAGAAGAGATGGGGGACTAGTGACTATCCCTATTACTACTACACGAAATTATTTAACGAAGCGGTCAGATCTTCAAGCAAAGAGGCTTTGCTTGCGGATTATCCCGGTTTTTTCGTTCTGCCATTTAGCGAACTAGAGGATACGGAAAATGAGTGAAGGTCAAAAAAAACTAATAATAGTGGGGACAGGTCCACAGGCTCAAATTGCAAGGGATTATTTTGCGGAATTCTCCAGTTACGACGTGTTGGGGTTCGCTTGCCACAGTGAGTTCAAGAAGAGCGATGAAACCTACGGTTTGCCGCTCATTGCAATCGAAGATCTGCATGAAAATTATTCTCCTGATGAAACGAAAGCTTTCGTTGCCATAGGCTATAAGAACATGAACAAGATGAGGCAGTCCGTTTATGAGGAAATAAAAAGTCTTGGTTTTCGTTTGGCTAGCTTTATTCACCCACGGGCAACCATAAGCTCGACTGCAGAGTTTGGTGACAATGCCTTTGTTTTTGAGGAAAATACGGTCCAGTCTTACGTAAAGATAGGCAGCAATACGGTATTGTGGAGCGGGAATCATATAGGCCATCATTCGGTCATCGGTGATCATTGCTTTATTTCTTCCCATGTTGTCGTCTCCGGATCCTGCAAAATCGGCAATAACGTATTCGTCGGTGTTAACGCCACTTTTCACGATAGCCTTGATATTGCAGACGAATGTCTCATCGGGGCAGGTACCCTCATTACCAAAAGCACCAAGGCCAAGGAAGTATTTCTAGCCTCAAGAACAAAACCTTTTCCAAAGGACAGCGAAGCGTTGGGGTTCTAGATTATGGACGACACCTTAGAGAAAATTTCCAATCTTTATTCGGACAACTTGACTGAGCATGGAGACCAGTCGAAAGCCGTGGGTTGGCCGACGGCCGATTCGCAGGAATTGCGCTTCGAAAAATTGACGCAGGTAATTCCGAACATGGATGCTTCCTTCTCGGTAAATGACTATGGTTGCGGATACGGAGCGCATTTGGAGTATCTTTTGCAAAAACAATACCCCGTTGCAGGCTATAATGGATACGACCTGAGCGAAGAAATGCTGAGTAAGTCCAAAGAGCGCCTGAAAGACTTTGACGGTGACCTTAAGCTTATTAATTCGAGCAAGATTTCCACACCCGCAGATTTCACTTTTGTTTCCGGAACTTTCAATGTGCGATTTGAGTCGACCTACGAGGAGTGGAAGAAATTCATTGAGGAAACTCTCCAGATGATAAGCGAGTCTTCCAATCTTGGGTTCTGTTTTAATCTTTTGAGCAAATATGTAGATTGGGAGGAACCCCACCTGTTTTACGGTGACCCTTGCTACTGGTTCGACTATTGTAAGGTGAATTTCTCAAAGCAAGTCTCGCTACTCCACGACTATCCGCTCTACGAGTGGACTATTTTGGTCAGGAAATAATATCATGGCGTGGAGGAAATTGGGTTTAGTCTATGTTCCTGACGGAGCTGAGCACTTGGGGCGTACCCATGCCTCCCTCCCTGTTCCTCTTCAAATAGACGAGTGCCTACACAGAGTTTTTTTTGCGAGTAGGGACGATCGTAATTATTCTCATATATGGTCGATCGACATCGAACTCTCTTGCGAAAAACCAAAAGTCTTGAGGCGCTCAATTTCTCCTTTGCTCAGACCAGGACCGATTGGCCACTTTGATGACTGTGGAGTTTATCCCTCTTCGATTGCTAAAGTTGATGATACTGTTTTCCTTTACTACATAGGATGGGTGACGGGAGCTACTCCACCTGTTTTTTACACGAATGTTGGACTTGCTGTGAGCGAAGATAACGGAGAAACATTTGAGAGGTATTCACTTGCCCCGATTATTGGGAGAGACGAAACTGACCCTTGGATGGTCACGAGTTCTTTCGTTCTTGCGGAAAAGAACTCGTGGAAAATGTGGTATGTTGGAGGTAGTCATTGGGACGATGAGGTTTCGCCTTGGCAATCTTACTATCAAATTAAGTACGCCGAATCCACTGATGGCATCCGCTGGAACAAGACGGGTCGCATTTGCATCCCCCTAACAGAAGGAGAGCATAATGTCTCTAGAACTTGCGTGATTCCAAAAGACGGTGGATACGAGTCTTGGTACGGAGTAAACGCTGGTGCAGGCTATAGAATCGGACACGCAAAATCCGAGGATGGTTTGGACTGGATTCGGCGCGATGGAGAAGCTGGGATTTCTCTTTCCGATTCGGGCTGGGATTCCGAGACTCAGTCGTATCCATATGTTATAGACAGTGATTCGGGGCGCTTTATGTTTTACAATGGAAATGGTTTTGGGCGATCCGGACTAGGCTTGGCTATCTGGGAATGAGCATCCTTTTCGAATTTGGGAAAATATCAGAAATTACCGTTTCTGCAGAGCGAATATGGCTTGAGGGCAGGCTGTTATTGACATTCGATGTCGATCGGGCGAACAATGATGTAATTGCTAGCACTCATCGCTTGCTAAGTGAAATCCCCGCTGGGTCTTGAAAAAAAATAAAAAATGTACCAATAGTAAGACTCTTAAAGTCTTTGTTGGTCCGCATGAAATTGCTGGTTATTATTCTAATTTAGTTCAAGGATTGCAGCAAATTAACGTAGACTGTGATTATATTACTTATTCTTCAAATAAATTCAATTATGGTGGTGAAACGAAAACCCCATGGCTCTTAAAATGTTCCAAGTCTTTAAGTTCAATCCATAATAAGCACCGAAGTTTTATCAGCAAATTCACTTTTTCTATTCCAGCGAAATTTCTTAGACACTTATGGGCTTGGCTTGCGATTTTCCGCTATGATGTTTTCATATTCGCGTTTGGAGCTTCTCTTTTTAGAGGGAATCACGATTTGATTATTCTCAAGCTTTTGAGAAAGAGAGTAATTGCTAATCTAGCTCATGGATCCGAGTCCCGGCCACCTTTTATGGATGGCAGTTACCAGACTTTGGACGGTAAGCAGCAACCATCTCACCTGGAATTGCTTAAATTAACCCAGAAAAAGCATCGACGGGTATCAAGGTTTGATAAATATTCACAAATTATTATTGGTGCATCTTCCTCAACATCTCAATTCTTAAAGAGTAAGTTCATTAATACTCTTGCAATGGGAATCCCATTTGGCGAAAGCAATCAGATAGCTGATGGCGACATTTGTCTTTCAAATAAAGAACCGGACGCACCCATTCGAATTTTGCATTGCCCGAGTCATCCTGCAGTCAAAGGTTCATTCCTAGTTGAGAAAGCTATTGAGAATCTCAGAACCCGTGGCTATAAGATCAATTTAGTTCTTCTTAAAGAAAAACCTCACTCTGAGGTTATCGACGAAATTAAGCTCTGTGATTTTGTTGTAGATCAACTCTACTCCGATGCACCAATGGCAGGTTTCCCCACTGAGGCTGCTTGGTTTGGCAAACCCGCCATAGTGGGGGGGTACTCTCTAGATTATCTGAAGGAATTTGCTCCTTCAAATATGTTGCCACCTTCCAAAACTTGTCATCCAGATGAGCTCCAAGACACAATAGAACAATTTATTCGCAATCCAAAGGAAAGGATTCAGCTAGGGGCTCAAGCACAGGAATTTGTCCGAACAAAATGGAATCAAGTTGAAGTTGCGAAACGATATTTAAGGCTTATTCGGGGAGATGTGCCAGAAGATTGGTGGCTTGTTCCAAGCGAAATTGTTTATTTGGAGGGTGCAGGTCAACGGGTCGAAATCACGAAAGAAAACATTAAGGGTATGGTGGAACTATATGGTGTAGAGTCCTTGCACTTGAAGCACCATCCAACTCTTGAACAGGCTTGCATTGAGTTTGCGGGCATCAAAACCTGCTGATGCACGCTTGAATTCAGGATAGTTCAATATATGATTTATGATGTCTGTTTTTCTCTCTCGTTGGATGACCCTTCTGTTTTTCCGACCGCTAAATGGCTTCTTAGGCTTATATTGCAATGAAAGTATAGGAGGTAGTTGTTTTTGATGCCGAAGAACCGGAACAAGGTCGCAGGCGATTATAAAGTCTATTACACATTGTGGCCAAACTCTGGCTTGCTATGCACTGCCTGCATCAATCCAGCAATTTTGGCTATTCTAATTTGAATTACCAATGTGTGGAATAGCAGGTATTGTAAGCAGAGACCCTCGTTGGCAAAGATCACTTTTGCCTATGGCGCGATTATTGAGACATCGTGGACCTGATGACGAAGGTTTTATGGTTCTTCAGAGCGGACAGGCTTTGGCCCTAGCAAGCGCCGAATCTCATCCGTCTTCCATCGCCCGTCATTCATTGAAAGACTGCAAAATCGAGGACTTTTCTTTCGAGGAAGTTTCCGTAGGGTTGGCTCACCGTAGGCTGTCGATCATCGACCTTTCTCCCAATGGTCATCAGCCAATGTCTCGAGACGGGAAAACATGGATCACTTATAATGGCGAAGCTTACAACTACCTTGAGATCCGACAGGAACTCGAGGGGCAGGGAGTCTCGTTTTCGACGGATTCAGATACTGAGGTCGTCCTAGCCGCTTACGAAAGGTGGGGGATAGAGTCGTTTAGTCGATTGAACGGCATGTGGGCGATGGCGATATTGGACCTAAACAGGAGAAAACTTATTTTATCGAGGGATAGGTTTGGGATCAAGCCTCTCTACATCTACGCGGAAGATAAGGCACTGGCATTTGCTTCCGAAATAAAATCTTTCAAAGCACTACCAAACTGGAATCCCCGGGCAAACGAAGGAGCCATTCACGAGTTTCTATTCAACAGTCTATCGGATCATACGGAAAAAACGTTTTTCAAGGATGTGAACCAATTGCTGCCCGGTCATTTCGTATCGATTGATATCGATCAATCAGTTCATCGCCTTCAAACCATCAAGCAGGAATGCTGGTATGATTTGCCGATCGATTCGCCCGAGGTTCCGTTTGAAAAAGGCATCGATCGATTCAAGGAATTGTTTCTCGATTCAGTGCGAATTCGAATGAGGTCGGATGTCCAGCTGGGGTCATGCCTTTCAGGAGGACTTGACTCCTCCTCCATCGTCGGGGCAATGAGGGAGTTGTCGGCCGAATCGAAGATAAGCACCATCACGTCGTGCTCCATCCACAAGGAATTTGATGAGTCTTTTTTCGCAGATCAAGTGGCTGATTTCACTAATGCTAAGTCGGCAAAAGTATTCCCCGACCCCAATGCCCTTTCTGAAAAAATTGATGACATAATCTGGCATCAGGACGAACCATTCGGCTCTGCAAGTATCTATGCCCAGTGGTGTGTCTTTGAAAAAGCTCGTGATCTGGGAATCCCGGTCATGCTTGACGGTCAGGGGGCCGATGAAACTCATTGTGGATACAATTCGTTCCTCAGACCCTACGTGTCCGGTCAACTGCGCATGTGCAATTTCCTGTCCCTCTGGAGGAATCTGAAATTACTCAGGTCCACCACGAGGAAAGCCGCTGGTTCATTTCTGAGAGGGCTTCTCGATCTGTCCACTCCTACGCCTTTGAGTAATTACTTTTCATCCCGAAAGGAAGAAAGAAGGATGAAGGGCTGGTATTTCGGACGAGAGAGACTTCTCTCTTCACCTTCTATGGCACGACAAAACAATTTGCGGGATCATTCCGCATACATGATGAAGACGGGCATGCGAATGCTTCTCCATTGGGAAGATCGAAATTCAATGGCCCACTCCGTTGAGTCGAGAGTTCCATTTCTTGATTATCGGTTTATGCCTTTGCTTTTTTCATTAAGGGACGCAGAGCGCGTGGAAGGGGGATGGTCCAAATCAATCATTCGCAAATCGATGGTTGGTCTTTTGCCTGATGAAGTCATTCACAGAACGGACAAGATGGGATTCGTCACTCCTGAATCGATCTGGGCAAAGAACGAATGCAGGGAACTCTATCTACAGGACCTCAGAGAATTACCCGAATGCTGGGGGGATTTGATCGGGCCGGGAATTGCGGAATCCTTTGGAGGCTTTCTGAGAGGAGAGAAAGAATATGATTCAATCTATTGGAAAATCCTTTGCCTGAATCGTTGGCGGAAAATTTTTGGTGTAAACCTTTAACGCTGTAATTCCGTTCATTGGAGGGATTCCAGTACTTCGACCAACTCCTGGGTCTTTCTCTCTCTGCTGTGCTTGCGGATTTCGCTCTCGTCATAATCCAATTTGAATTGCGTGTCTTTTTTCCACTCCTCGAACCACTTGGCAAGCTGGAGGGCAATCTCATCTGGGGCAGACAAACTGACCCCAGTTTTAGTCGACTCAAGAAGCCGTTTGATTTCTCCGTCATCGCTAGGAGCCGCCAAGATCGGCCGCCCAGAACTCAAATAATCAAAAATCTTCCCTGTTAAAACCCCTTTTTCGTTCGGATGGGCGAGGACCCAAAGAACTGATGCATTTCGAATCCTAGACATCGCTGTTTCCCGGGGAACCCTGTCTTGAAAGGAAAAGCGAACCTTCTCGAATTTCTGCAGGCCAAAATGCCCCACGGTATCTGGCGAACTTCCCAAGAAGCAAAGCTCGATCGACTCCCCAGGCACGCGACCATCGGAAACGCATTTGTGAATGGCTTCAAAAAGGGGCAGGGGGTTTTGGCGGTTATGGTTAAGGCTTCCAGCGTACAGAATCCTAAACACATCATTGTTCGCATTTCCCAGGGGAGGCACTTCGCTCGGGTCAAACCCATTGCTTATCGTGTGAATCTCTCTCCCTAGAATTTGACTGAGTTCGTCCGAAATTCCTTGGCTGACCGACACAACTTCATTGGCAAGTTCCGCTAACCTCCTTTCCTGACGAGCAATTATCTTTTGCTTGATTGGCGAGCTGAGTTTCTGGACGTTCCATGAGTCCCTGATGTCAGCTACCCATGGAATCCCGAAATAACTAGAGAGTTCGGAGGCAATCGACAGTGTGGCCAAGGGGTCGTGAGTTGCCACTATGGCATCAAAAGAATTGCTTTCACAAAGCTCAAATGCCTTGATCCTCGCTAGTCTCCACCAGTTGTATGGCGTCTTGTGGGGGGACAGCCAAGGAACGACGTTGCGAATGAAAAAACGATTCATTCCGCACGGTCCGTAGGATTGAATCCTATGCACTTCGGAGTCCCTTACGTCGGCAAGCAGACCTTCATCATAATCCGGAGCATGCCGCGGCCAATCTTCGCATACCACGATTGGCTGCCAGTTGAATGTGGGCAGGTACTTGCAGAAGCCTCGGGCTCTAAAGCTTGAAATGCGATTCCGGGGAGGAAAATAAAAGGACAAAAAAAGTACTTTTTTCAAGATTCAGTCTCTTTCGATTTGGCTCATGAATCTTTGAATAAGAGCACTTTTTTTTCGATCGTACAAACCATTGGTCATATACCGCTCAACAGATTCCAAGTTTTCCGTCGGCAACCTAGGATTATCCTTTATCATCTTGAGGGACCTTTGAATATGAGGAATTACCGATTCCCCCTTCCCTACGTGAACCATTCCCTCCATCGGGAGCGGGACCAACATATCCGCTTCCCTGAAGTCTCCGGACACGGGTATTGATCCAGCGTAAATCGCCTCATAGTGACGATATGACCAAAGGGCATTGCCAGGTGGGGCCAAGGCGGACTTTGCTTTTAACATTAGGTTGAAGTAGGAAATGAAGTGGGCTCTCCCCTTTTTCAGAAACAAGCGTTTCAAGTTCTTGTTTGCTTGCTCCTTCATTCGCTCAGCATTTGCTCCACGCATGAAAAAACCACCGGAAAAAGAAAACTGATTGTCCGTTGAAATTTCTTCCAACCATTGAATTCTTGTATTTATGTTCTTCGTTCCACCATTCTCCTGCCGGCTAACTACGGGATTTCCCAAGAAAGTGGTATCAAATGGCCTCTCTTGGTTATTGCACGGACTACCTTTGATGAAGTTATTCAATTTAACGCAAAAAGAGAGCCATTTGTGCCTTCTGATTGGCAAGCTTCCCCAATTGAATTCATCGCCCCAGTTCTTTTGAGTCCACGGTTTAAGGTAGGATTTAGTCATTGAGGCCAAGAGTTCTTTTTCGGTATTTCCCCAAATGACTTTTTCATGGTCTCCGAAATCAAAGAGATGAATCTTTTTAAATGAAATTCTCTTCAAATCGTTCCTTGAGATATTTGAAGGGATGCCGATGAACAGATGGTCGACCTTGTAGGATCTTGAGCCTGATAGTTTTTCAATCCCAATCGTCGACACGGAAGAGGAGCCGAAATATTCTCTTAGGAAGAGTTCCAAGTTTCTTCCCCGAGCGCCTCTGCCACTTCTGTGACCTTCTAATGACCCCGCTTCTATTATCAGAAAGCTGGGCATAGTTCAATGACCAGTTAGTTTTTTCGTCAAGTTATACATGCTCACAGCAACTGGTTCGACCGTTCCTTCGGAACAAAAACGAAATCAGTAAAAGTCTTTCTATGAAGTTGGCCTTTTTCTCGGAGTTGCCCGTAATTGTCTATGGGTGTCATCCCTCCTTTGAAAAAGCAAAAGCCCCGGTAGTCAATACTGTGAAGTAATTCGAATGGTTTGCAATTTGGGTTCATGGCGTCATGGCATTCAAACAAGATATCGGGTCTTCCTATCTTTATCGTCTCAACTCCACCTTGCAATACGTCAAATTCATGGCCCTCTACATCACATTTTATGAACTTAACCAAAGATGCAGCATGCTTATCAAGAAAAGAGTCTAGGGTTATTACATCAACCTCAAATTGCTCCAAGGATTCATCGCTTGCACCAGTTTCCACAGAGGCTGCGCCCCAATGATTCTTTGGCCTATACATTTTCATTTTTTGGGAAACTGAAGACAAACCGACTGGCGCTATTTCAAGTCTTGGCAGCGAAAAAGCATCCCTAAGGGCATGAAGTTCTTTGTTAAGTTCCGGTTGAGGTTCAAATGCGATGACTTTTCCATTCGACCCGACTTTCTTGTGCATCCAGTAGGAAAAGATTCCTCTGTTCGCTCCGATATCCAATGCGGTGTGACCACTTAAATTGGAGTTCAACAAGAATGACACCCCGAACTTCTCGCTGATTAGCCGGTATCTCCAGGCTCTATGCCAGAAATGTATTTTTCCCCAGAAGTTCATGTTTTTTCTAAATTAAGATGCAAGCGGTTCGGCAACTACGAGCTTGCCGTTAGTTGTACCAAGGAAGGATGGCGTCAGGGTCATCGGTCGCTTTTGGACTTTTTTCATTTAGGAAACTACCATTTATGGCTTGCTCGTAATAACGAAGATATTCGCAAGCCATCTTTTTTGAGTTGAATTTTTCGACTGCATATTCTCTGCAAGAATTACTGGACCATGAGGCTGAATTCTTGAGTGCCTCACTAAGTTCGTTTGATTTATTCGAGAGAAAACCCACTTCATTCGTAACAATCTCAGGCAATGCTCCGTAAGGAGTTCCGAAAACCGGGCATCCGCAATATAGACTCTCGATAAGGGCTAGCCCAAAGGGTTCATCCCACCTGACTGGAAAAACAAGCCCCTTGGAGCTTTGCATGACTGCATATTTGTATTTGTCGTTCACCATTCCGTGGAATTTCACTCGGGGATTCACTGTAAAGCGAAATCCCATAGAAAAATTTAATCTTCGGCCTCCCATTACGTTTAGTTTTGCTTTATCTAGTTGCATTGTCGTGGATATGGCACCCTTAACATTCTTCCTTCGCCAAGCGGCCTTTCCGAGAAAATGAAAGTCGCTTCGCGTCCGTTCCTCGCAGTACTTCTCGTTCCAATCCAAACCGTTATGAACATATGCAGTCGCCCCGTACCTTTTCGCATGATTGGATGAAACGAATATTGTTTGTCTGTCCAGAATCGAATCCTTTGGGCAATTGCCGTGCTGGGTGACGACATAAGGGAACTGTATGTCATCAGGCAAATCGGAGTTGAAATGAACTACATCCACGTCTTCCGGAATCAAGCGTCTCAGGTCATCCTGCTTTGTGTAGCTGATGACGTCTGCAAAAGAGCAATGGGAGTCGGGGGCTGCGAGAAAGACTACTTGGTGACCAAGTTTACTAAGCTCTTTTGCCAAGCACCATATGACTCGCTCGGTGCCCCCATATTTTTCAGCAGGCAATCGACTGGTCGTGGTAATCAGAATTTTCATCGATTAATCCCTATCATCATCGGATGTGCCAGAACTTTCAGGTTGTCCATAACTCCTTTGTTCATAAAGGCGACTGTGCTTGAAGAACGCTGCAAAGGCAGTTGAGACGGCAATGAACAAACCCGGAAATCCATCAAGAAACCCAAGTCTTACAATATAGGCTCTAAAAAAACGCCAAATCGGTCTGAACAAAACATGGATGAGCCTCCATTTACTCTGAGCGTCTAGTTGCCTCTGCAAATAAATGTCGGAAAAGTAGATAATCTTAGTTATAAAAGTGTTCATCGACGGATACGAGAAATGCAATAAATCTCCATCCAATTCATTAACTGTTCCTCCTACATGGAGTTTGTCGTGCTCTCGAGAACCTTTCCAAGTGCCCCGACCGTTTCTAATCAGACGAACTTTTCGGTCCGGATACCAATCACCGTGACGAATCCACCTTCCGAGAAAGAAAGATCTCCTATTAAATGCAAATCCGTCTGCTTGATTATTGGAGTCACTTTGCAAAAAACTTTGGATTGAAGTTAGAAGAGTAGGGGACACTCTTTCATCCGCATCCAAGCAAAGCACCCATGTTCTTTTCGCTTTTTTTAAGGCGATGTTCTTTTGATCCCGATGCCCATGCCACTTTTCCTCAAAGCATTTAGCCCCGAATCTTCGTGCTATTTCTACGGTATTATCAATGCAGTCGTTATGAACCAGAATGATTTCATCCGCTATTTCACTGACGCTTTCTAAACACTTTGCTATGTTACTCTCCTCGTTGGATGCAATCAAGACTACGCTAAGTTCAGTTTTCAAATCCTTCATGACGGTTCATTCCAAAAGGAATTGCACTTTTTGAAAACTTCGTAGGGCGTTATCAAAGACATGTCCAAACCTCCATCGGTCGGCGAGGTTTTTGGCTGCATGACGATTAGGGGGGAATCGTAGCAAGGTCTCGTGATCTGCGGATTAGTCGGGCCAAAAAGAACTACCACTTTGGTTCCCATTGAGTTCGCGAGATGCACCCCTCCGGAATCGCAACCAACGACCATCTCACAGGAAGCAAATTCATCTGCAAGCTCAGGCAAACTAGTCTTTCCTGTTAGGTCACAGACCCTCCTGCGATCCAATTCGTGAGAAATAGCGTAGGCGTCTCCTACTTCTTTTTTTGTGCCATACAAGGAAATGCGGACAGACTTGTTTGACTCGAGAAGGAGTTTGCAGAGTTCAGACCATTTGTCGCTTGACCATCTTTTGGCAGGAAGATTTTCGGATCCCAAAATGATCCCGATTTTTAAACTCGAAGGCTTAATGGTCTTAATGAGCGGACTGTAGTCAATTGAACAGTCCAACCCAAAGTGACTTCCCAGCATTGTCCAAAGCGTGGTTTGGTGGACACTCTTTGTGCCGTCGAGAATCCGGCGATTAGGTCGGAAAAGGTGACTGAGTAGTGGCCTTGGTTTGCCTGGTCGCCTTAAGCCAAAGCGATGAACGGAACCGATCAAGAATGCTTCAAAATCACCATGGAATGAATTCGTGAAGAGGAAATGGCAATCCGGAAAGAGTTTTCGTATCCTAAAGGCAACTGTCAAACTGGTTAGGCTGAAAATGTTGCCTGAAGAAAAAAACACATCCCCTACACGAAGATATTCCAAGAGGCTTTTGTACTGTGGTTTACAGAGCAAGATGAAGTTTACATCAGGTCTGGACTTCGAAATTGCCCTAAGAATTGGAATTGCCATCATGATGTCTCCAAGCCAATTCGGCATTCGAATTACAAAAACAAGTTTTCTTGGAAGAGTCGATGGAAGGGCACTACGCTTTGATTTTAATCCAAACTTCACTTCGGGGTAGTATTGAGTTTTCCATTTGGAATGACTCCAAAGCCAGTCGGGAAACCCATTCGGATGATTGGTTATTTGATCGGCCAAAATGTCATGGCTATCAAAAGCAATGGAATGGGACCTCTCCAGTTCCGTAAGTTCAATCTTCGAGCGGAAAAAACTAAGTCTTTTCGGGCAGACGTATACGGCGCGAGCTTTTGTGGCTTTCTGTAATAAGTCCGGAAGCGTGGTAATCGATGCAACCCTATCGAGGAACAAAGAAAGAGTGCCTTGGTTTCCGGCGTTTTGGTCAAACAAGATGATCAGCCAATTTCCTTTTTTGAGGAATTCTCTTGCTTGAGAAAACCCAACTTCACGTGAAAACATATCAATCCCGACCTTCAAGCGAGCCGAGTTGATCCATCGGTCGAGTGCCTTGTTTTTGTTGGGTCTGTAGATTGCACCAAGCCTTCTACCTCCCTGAGGTCTGAAATGAGGTGAAGTTGCCACGGTCTCAAAAAGGCTAAGGTGTGGGAGCAGCAAGATCACTGGTTTTCTGCCCATTCGCAATTTCCTAATCTTGTCTTCTGCGTCATTTGAATAGAGTATCGACCTTCTGAGCTGGTCTCTACTAAGAAAGGGATAGCAGAGAGAGAAAAATCCCATTTCGAACATTCTCGCTGCTGATTCTTGAGCTATCCTCTTGATTTCATCATAACTTCGATGCGGAAAGGCATAATGTAAATTGGAGAAAAGTATTCTTCTTCTCGCCGACGGGAAAGAAATGAACAGCCCTCCCAAGCATTCGGTCAGAAACTCCAAGGTCTTGTAGGGGAGCAAGGAGAGAAAGAATCCCGTTGCCTTAATCAATATCGCCATCTTGCCGCAAATGAGTTAACTCTTAAAGCCATGTATTATAACAGGCAATCGTCATTTCGAATGTGAAGGTTCTAATTATCAAACCTTCCTCGCTCGGCGATATCATTCATACCTTGCGCGTGGTGCAATTGCTTGTTCGATCCTGTGGCGGAATGGAAATTCATTGGGTCGTTAAAAAGGGGTTGGAAGGCATTCTTGAAGCGAGCGGCATTGTTGATCAAATCTTTCTTTTTGAAAGAGGTGGAGGATTCTTTAAATATTACCGATTAGGGCAGAGACTTCGGGCGGAGAAATACGACTGTGTTCTTGATCTGCAAGGATTGTTGAGAAGTGCGGTTCTTGCCAAGTGGGCTAACGGTAAGCAAACTCTGGGGCGAGCCGATGGTCGCGAGGGAGCAACGCTCTTCTATCAGTCAGTTGGCGAACCAGACCGGCAAAGGGAATTACATGCAATTGAGAGAATCATTCCCTTTGTTGAAGAATTCGGCGTGGAACACATTGACGATAGACTGAGCGTCGATTTTCAGGCATGTGATCATGCGAATAGCCTTGATGTCTGCAATCTGCCTACAAGTGAACGACATATTGTCTTGTTTCCGGAAAGCAGGCGAAAGGAGAAAGTCTGGCCTCATTTCCGGCAATTGACGGAAAAGTTGGCCAAGGCGAAACTGGGCAGTGTTTTAATTGCTGGAAACCATCCTGACGATCAATTTCAGGATTGCATTGACTTGCGTGGGAAAGTCTCTCTCCGAGAATTGCCTGTGCTTGTTGGTCACGCTGCGTTAGTCGTCTCGAATGACAGTGCTCCCTTGCATTTGGCATCGGCTGTGGGTTGTCCGTTGATTGGATTGTTCGGACCGACCGAGGCCACAAGATATGGCCCATACCCTCAACTTGAACCCAATACGACGGTTCTTTCTTCGCCTACTGGGACTATGGAAGGTATTTCTGTCGGCAAGGCTTTTCAAGCAGCAGGTGCCTTGTTGGGAAATGAATGTTAGGTGAGTTCACTTTGTATTCTTAGAGATAAAGAGAGTTTAGGATTTGCTGCGCGGTCTTTTTTCGCGATGCCCTTTTTTCCTTCGTCTGCATGGCTAGCTTTTGGAATACTTTGAAATAATTGCTTAGGTTCATGTAATAAGCAAGAGAGCCCCTTTGTAAGGTGGCCAATGTTTGTTCTGCGAAGGTGGCGTCCGCTTTCTTGGGTTCACCATTAGTGTCTTGGCATTTTCTAAAGACGCCCCAGAGATTCCCGCCGTCGCCAATCGGGTTGCAATGAATGACTTGGAGACCAACTGTTTGCACCAAGGCGGATAGAGTTTCTTGGCTGTACGAGAATAGATGACCTGGATGCCATTTGTTTCTGAATGCCATATCTGGATACAGGATATTTGGCACCTCAATGATGAAAACCCCATCGTTTTTAAGGGATTTGCAGAGATGGGTCAGGTCACGAATGGGATGTTCCAAGTGCTCAAGTACATGAAACATGGATATTAGATCGAACTCTTCTTCGGTGCGGAATTCGGAAAAGGGTTGTACTGACACATCAATACCCAACTCCTTTTGGCTATATTCGGCATAGGGTCGATTGGCCTCTACACCCTGGGCATGAAAACCTCTTGATTTCATCAGGTATACGAATTCGCCGCTGCTGGAACCAGCATCAAGGATATTGGCATGATCAGATACCAATGACTTGATCCTCTCGTACCTTTGCAAGGCATTGCCCCCGGCTCTGTACACATGCTTTGGTTTAGGGCGATGAAGACCCTTGTAGGACTTTCTGTATTCGGTTTTGTAGAATTCTTCGGTGTTCTCGAACGGAACAGGATCAACGAAGATTAGACCTGATTCCTTGGAAATGACATTTCGCAAATGTTGACCGTGGCGATCCTTCTCGCTTACCAAGTAGGCTTGCTTGCTTCCGCTAATCGGGCATGCTCTGCCGGTGTTAACGAGTTGTGGCATTTTTGCATCCTTAGCCTAAGCAAATATTTCCAGCAAGTGAATTGACCGAACAAGGGAGATCGCTTAGGTGCTTTGTAACAGACTCCTTTACAGCGAACATCGCATCTTCTAAAACTTATTTTCAATAAATTAGCTTTATATCCATTATTTAACCATGATTGACGTAAATCACCTCCGGCAGGACTTAGAAGGCTTGAAGTCGGCTATCGCTCGCAAGAAGTTTGAGTGCGACTTGGATTCTTTGGTCGAGCTGGATAAAAGGCGTCGCAAAGCGATATCGGAGGCCGAGCAGGCTAGGGCGGGGCAAAAGGCTGCAAATACTG
>CAWVZQ010000015.1:0-20229 GCA_963934405.1 uncultured Opitutales bacterium
TGGGCGCCCACGAAGACCTTCGTGCCCGCCAACACCTTGCTCAACAAGAACACCATACCCGACCTCGTACTCTGGCTCGACGCCACCGACGTGGACGCGAACGGAAACGCCGACACCGTAACCAACGGGACCGCCCTCGCAACTTGGGGCGACAAGTCGAATGCGAACAAGGAAGTCAAGCAGACCGTGACTTCCAAGCAACCCGTCTACAAGACCAACCAGTTCGGAAGCAAGCCCGGCATCCGCTTCGACGGCGCCGGTGGTCACTTCTTCGTAAACGGCGCCATCCGCAGCGCCGCGGGAGGCGTGAGCGCCTACGTGGTATCTAGGCGCGACGCCCAAGGTGGCGACGCAGGCGCCATGATTCTGGAGGAGGCCTCTTGGAACATCAACGCCGGAGCCGGCAATGATCCCTATGCCACGATAGTCAAGAAGTACTCCAACGCGAGCCAGACCATAACCAACGTCAAGATCGGCAAGGACGGGCCCACCGCCAACTACGACTTCTCGGGCGACGTGGCCGAAATCCTCATATTCGAAAGAGAGCTCACCGCCGTGGAGGACGAACAGGTGGAAGGTTACCTCGCCCATCGCTGGGGCGGCGCGGACGCACTTCCGAACAACCACACCTACAAGGATCTTCCGCCGATCTTCGACAACTCGCCGAAGATCACGATGAAGCCTTGGATCTCCTTGGTGGGAGCCGTGCCGGTTCCCTTTACCCCAGGCGTTCTTTCGTCCGTCAATTTGTGGTACGATGCGAGCCACAGCTCGACCACCGCCACCAACTTCTACGACCAGTCCGGCAACGGACATACGGCGACGAAGGCATCGGGAACCATTACGTTGGAAGCCAACTCGCTCAACGGCATGCCGACGGTTAAATTTAACTCCAACGACAACGTCTCCAACATCTCTGGCAACCTGTTTTCCAAGCAACAATACATTGTCTTCAAGATAAACGGCGGGGGCTGGGGCACCGTGCTGGGCAGCCAGAAGCGAAGTGGATATATGTTCCACCCGAATGGTTTCTTTTGGAATGGACAGTATCCTGACGCCGTCAGGCAGAACGGTGGCGGTGAGTTGAGTGGTAATTTCCAACTGGCCGACAAAGCGAACTTCAATGTCGTGAGGATCACCGGAAACAGCAGGGATACGAGCGTAAGGTCGGGATGGAAACTCGGTCGGCAGGAAGGTTGGAACGACTTGAGGTTTAACCTAGCTGAGGTCGTCTCTTTCCCCGACGTGCAGTCGGGAGCGGTCGAAGACAAGCTGACAGGCTATCTCGCCCACAAGTGGGGACTTACCGGAAAACTTCCGGCAGGGCACCCCTACAAGAGCACGGCACCGGTGAGCGCACCGTCCGACAACGCCGTCCTCATGTACGCCGGCACCCCGATGACGCTGCAAGTGGAAGCCACGCAGGGACCTGAATCCTACTCGGCCAGCGCCACCCTCGGCCAATTCGGGCTCAGCATCAATTCGACCACCGGCTTGATCTCGGGTAATCCCAACAAGCTGGGCGACTTCAACGCCACCATTTCGGTGACCAACTCCAGCGGCACGGATTCGAAGTCGTTCTTCTTCCGCGTGGCAAAGGGCGCCCGTGTTCTCACTTGGAACCAAGTGCTTTCAGGCAACGCTTACGGCGTGGCCCCAATCACCATGACCGGCTCGACCATAGACAGTGGTTCCGTGACCTACACCTCGAGCGACACGAGCATCGTGGAGTTCAACGGCACCGACGTAATGGACGCCAGCTTGATCAACGGCTTGGTCAACTACTGGACCTTCGACGATGGAACGGGCACCAAGGCGACGCCTCATGCGGGCGACGCCAACGGCACCTTGGCCAGCGGAGTGACTTGGGTCGACGGCAAGTTCGGCAAGGCATTACAGTTCGATGGTAGCAGCGACGCCAACAGCAAGGTCACCTTCCCCTCGGGCACAGGTGACGTCGGGGATGAAATATCGATTTCCCTGTGGGTCAAGGAAAACACCGACGGCGGCTACTGGATATCAAACAAGTCAGGCGATGGAGCCGGCGGATACGAGTTACGTTCTGCAGGCAGCAACGGCAAGGCCTACTGGCGTGGTTCCAGCTCCCAAGAGAGAAACCGCGACGTCTCCACCAACTGGGGCGCTCACAACTGGCACCACATCGTGCTCACAGTCGAAGGCGGCGGAAGCAACAACTCTAAGATTTATGCTGACGGGACCTACAGAACCCAAGCTACAATCGCTTCCATAACCAATGGTAGTCGAGCACTCATTCTTGGGCAAAAAGGGTCCGGAGGACTTCGCTTCAAGGGCGTCTTGGACGACGTACGAATCTACGGCAGGGCATTGTCGAGTTCCGAGGTATCCATCCTCTTCGGCAGCGGATCGGGCGACTTCGTAATCTCGAAAGACAGCAACAAGGCAATCGTCAAGAAAGCCGGCACGGTTACGATCACGGCTTACGCTCCCGGCGGAGCCACCTTCTATTCGGGAAGTGCGATCGAGCAGAACGCCACTATCTCGAAGGCCCCGATCACGATCACCGGGGACGACAAGATCCGCAACTTGGGTCAAGCCAACCCGACCCTCACCTACGTCGTTACTGGATACGCAAACAGCGACACCGAGAGCACGGCCTTCACCTCACCCGTAACCATCTCCACGCCAGCGGTGACCTCTAGCGTCGCAGGTAGTTATGATATCATTCCCGCAGGCGCCGCCTCGGACAAGTACGTCGTGACCTACGTCAACGGCACCTTGATCGTGAGTAACAAGACCGAACAGGTGATCAGCTGGGGGCAGAACTTGTCCAGCGTGGCGATTAATCAATACGTCGACTTGAACGGCACTTCGTTGCGCGGACCCAATGAGAGCAGCGCGGGAACCGCTAGCGGTCTGCCCGTCATTTACTCGATCGACAACACGTCCGTGGTAGAACTCGCCGTCACCTTGCAAGCCAACTTGGAAACATGGTGGCAACTTGACGAAACCGGCGGAACCACCGTGAACGACACTTCCAGCGGAGGTACTCGCTCCGGTCTCCTACAGAACACGGACGGCGCCACTTCCTGGACCGCCACGACGGGCAAGTTCGGTAACGCCCTCACATTGGACGGAACCAACGACTACTTGAAGATTTCAGGTTACACCGGAATAACGGGCACCACCAAACGCAGTATCAGCGCGTGGTTCAAGACCTCCGTGGACAACAAGCCCATCCTTAGCTACGGTGCAGCGGGAACCGGTACCTTGTTCAAAGTTTCGCTTGCTTCAGGAGCCGTAGCGGTTGACCTGGGAGGAGTAACCGTGAGCGGTGGAAGCGGTCTTGCCGACAATAATTGGCACCACTTTGCGGTAACCCTGCCAACCGGCGGCGACTCAGGCGACGTCAAGCTGTACGTCGATGGATCCGCAACCAACGGCAGCGGATCCACCGCGATCAACACGGGTTCGTCCAGCATACTGAAAATCGGTACGGACGGATCGTCTTACTTCAACGGCGCGCTTGAGGACATACGTTTCTACTCGGCCGAACTGAATGCCACGATGATATCGAAGGTGTACGGCTCGACCTTTGGTGACTTCAATCGGATATTCGTGAAAAGCGCCGGTTCCGCCACCATCACGGCCAAGCAACCAGGTGACGCTACCTACGCTCCCGCGGTTGAATTGACGACCACCCTGACGGTAAGCAAACTTGACCAGACCATCGCATTCGGCCTGTTGCCGAACAAATCGATCGGCGACTTTGATTTCTCCCCCGGAGCGGTTGCCAGCTCGACCCTGCCGGTGACCTACACCAGTTCGAACCCTGCCGTAGCCTCAGTGGAAGGCGTAGTTGCGGGTAGCCAATTAATAAAGGTTCGTACTGCGGGCACGACGACTATCACCGCGACGCAAACGGGCGACACTTCCTATAACGCAGCCACCTCGGCCAGCCAGAACTTGACTGTCGGCTACTACAACCTATTCAAGGAATCGATCTCAGGAATGGCCCTATGGTACGACGGCAACAACGTGGATGCCGATTCCACGCCCGACGTAAAGTCCAACGGCGACGCCATGTACCAATGGAGTGACGGTTCGGGCAATACCCGACATGCGACCACGGGCACGGCATCGGCGGCAGCTGCCTATGAGGCCTCTGCCATCAACGGCAAGGGTGCCCTGAGATTCGCTGCGGGCGACACCTTGGACTTGAATCCAACCGTATCGGGAGTGAAGAGCGTCTTCATGGTCTTCAAGCAGACTTCCGACGGATCCGCCAATACCAAGCTACTCGGTGGCGACCTCGTGACCAGTAGCGCCGCCGAAAAGGTCGCCTTGCAGCGCTTTGGTGGCACCGGGTTGATCGACTCGGGGGTTTCCAGTTCCTCGTACAACGTCGTCAGCTATGAAGCGTCCGCAAACGCCTACGCCTTGTTCGTCAACGGAGCCAGCGGCGGCACGGGTACTGATTCTCAGGCCCTCGGGGCATTGAACAAGGTCGGCAACAACGTACCTAGCATAATCGCTGAGATCGTTGCCTTCGATCGTGTGCTTCCCGCATTGGCTCGCCAAAAGATCGAAGGCTATCTCGCCCACAAGTGGGGACTGGAAAGCCAGTTGCCTTCGGTTCACCCTTACAAGATAGTCTTGCCCACCTTCGGAGGAACTCAAGAAATCGTGTTCCAGCCCTTGCCGGACAGGCAGGCAGGACAAACCGTCAGCTTGTCGGTAGAGGCTAGTTCCGGGTTGTCCGCATTCACCTTCGACAGCAACGACTCCACCGTGGTCTCCATCTCGGGCACTACGGTGACCGCACTGAAGGTCGGCAAAGTGACTATAACTGCCAGCCAAGCAGGCGACAGCAATTGGTATCCTGCGACCGGCAGCCAACCTTTCATCGTTACGGCTACCCCGCGGGCAGACCAGACCATTACCTTCACAGCTCTGCCCAACAAGACGGCGCTGGACGCCGACTTCGACCTGAATGCGACAGCCAGTTCGACTTTACCCGTCAGCTATGCAAGCTCGAACACTGCGGTCGCCACGATCTCGGGCGTGACCGTAAGCATCTTGGCCGAAGGGGTGACCACCATAACCGCATCACAGGACGGCAACGGTAGTTACAACCCGGCTTCGTTCGCGACCCAAGACCTCACCGTAACTAAGGTACCCCAAACGATCAACTTCGCTGCAATTCCGAATCAGGGCCTGAGTTCAGGTACCTACACCTTGGAAGCAAACGCGACTTCAGGATTGGGTCTGACGTTCACCAGCGACTACGCCTCCGTAGCGACCGTCTCGGGTAACGTTGTCACACTGCTAAGTGGGGGCACCGCCCTGATTACCGCCAAGCAACCCGGCAATGCCACCTACGCCGGAGCCTCCGACGTCACTCAGACGCTCACGGTTCAAGATGACACCCAACAAGCCCAGACCATCACCTGGACCCAAAGTCTGTCGGGCAAACGGTTCGGGGATACAGACATCACCCTAACCGCCACCGCATCTTCTGGTGGAGCCGTTACCTATGGCACTTCCGACGCCGCCGTGGGCACCATCGTCAACACCAATAAATTGAAAATAACCGGAGCGGGCGCAATCACCGTTACGGCGACACAGGCAGGAGGTGCGATAAGCGGACAGGAATGGCAAGCGGCCTCTCTTACGAAGTCCTTCACGATCGCCAAGTCCACCCAGAACATCGTTCATCCTCTTTTCGGAGCTAACCTCCCGAATCAAAGCAAGAGCGTAGGCGACTTCGACTTCGACCCCTTTGCCATATCCGTTGACGCCGCAAGCAGTGCCCCTACTGGATTACCCATCACTTACTCCAGTTCGAATGCCAACGTGGCCACCATCGTAAGCGGTAAGGTTCACATCGTAGCGGTAGGAACCGTTACGATCACTGCCTCTCAAGCAGGCACTTCCGGTTACGATGCGGCAACAAACAAGACTTTCACCCTCACGGTATACGAGTACAATATGTACGCCAATTCCGTGGCCGGTCTGATGACTTGGCTAGACGGCACCGATGTGAATGCCGATGGTCAATCCGAAACGCCGTCCGACTTCACTCAAGTGGGCGGCGTAGCAAAGGTGAACCTATGGGGTGACCGTTCGGGCAACGGCAACCACTTGACTCAAAGCAATACCGCCAAGATGCCCAGGTACTTTGAATATCTAGGTAATGCGATCCAGAAGCCATTTGTGGCCTTCGGCTCCACGAGCGATTGGACTGGTGGAAGCAACAGCCATCTCGCAGGAAACTTGCCCACTTCGATTAATGGCAGTCCTTCCATCACGGTAATTGTTGCAGCCATGTCCTATAGCAACGCTGCCAATCGTCTCATCCACTTCGGGGCAACATCGGGAGCTGCCGGACAAGCAATGAGTCTCGCTCAAGATAGTTCCTTTGACTATAACAACGGGAAGCTTTCTTTCGCCGGTAATTTCATGAATGCCAAAACCGTAGGAGCGTTTCGTCGCAGCAGTCCGACCAGTCACGCCGCCGGCGAGTTCTTTAGAAACGGCACCGCCGTCAACGGCACCGCCACCAATGGTTCGAATACTCTTAATATTCCTACCTCCGGCTCACGGGAAACGGTTTTGGGTGCCGGCCGTGGAACCAACGGGATCTTGGGTAACTTCTTCGATGGGGCAATCCTCGAAGTGATTGCCTTCGACGTGGCTCTGGACGACTGGAATATTCGCCGACTGGAAGGCTATCTCGCTCACAAGTGGGGTCTGGCAGCTAGTCTGCCATCTAATCATGCCTTCCGCAATCAACCGCCAACATTCGGCGGAGCGCAGACCATCACCTTTGCCGATGATGGAAGCATTGCCCTGAATCAAACCAAGACTCCCGACGCTTACGCCTCATCCGGTCTCCCATTGACCTTCGTTAGTTCGGATCCGACAACCATTAAGGTCGAAAACGGAAAGGTCACCGCACTAAAAGACGGTTCGGTCACGATTACGGCCAAGCAGGCGGGTGACTCCCACTTTTCGGCATCCACCGACGTGACCAAGACCTTTACGGTAGCCTCTAAGGACCCGCAAACCATTACCTTTGCCGACCCTGTTGAATTGGGTAAAGGTTTGTCGCTAAACCTTGTGGCCACCTCGGATTCTAACCTTACCGTAACGCTTGCGATCACCGCCGGCGGCGACAAAGCGACCCTAAACGGCACCACACTTACAGGCACAGCGCTTGGCAATGTGACAATACAAGCGACTCAAGCAGGGAATAACGATTACCTAGTAGCGACTCCAGTGTCTCGGACCATTGCAGTCAAGAAGGGACTGAACCTCGTCTTCGATGGCATCGGCGCTATGGGCAAGAATCAAGTGGTGCCTCTTCGGGCCAAGGTATTTAACAAGGTGACCAACAAAGTTATACCCGTTCCCATTACCTTCACCGTTGTGTCCGGTCCAACCGGCACGGCTATCACAGGGGGCAACAAGGTAACATGCGGAAACGCAACTGGCTCAGTCGTAGTGAAAGCTACAACCACTAATCCCTCCGGTGCCTTCGCTGCATTCGCGATGACCTCGAAAACCACCTCTTTCACCATCACCAACAAGAATGGTCAGATGATCGTTTTCAAGCACGGTGAAAGTGGTGGATTACGCGACCTGCCCTTCTCGCGTAAACCCATCCCCATCGGAAGAATGGTCACCTCGATGGCATCACCCACGACACCTACCAATATACCGGTTGTTTTATCCCTCGTCGACGAGAATGGGGACCCGACGACGAGCAACTTTGTAAAAATTATTGGATCAGGAGCAAATCAACGTCTTGCGTTCAAAAAAGGAGCTACACCAACTTCAGTTGGCGGCAAGATGCAACCTATTGCGATAAAGCTAAAAGCCTCCGCTGGAGACAATACGAACTACAATGCAGCGGAACCCGTAATTAAAGACCTAAATATTCTTCCTCCAGGCAAAGATGCGTTTTTCAACGATCGCATAATGGATGATCGATATACTTCCGTACGTGCCAAGTTCGCCCGTAAATTATTATCCCGAAAGGACTTGGGAAAAATCAAGGACTTGGATGGAGACGGAGACACGGACCTTGATGACGCCAAGGCCATGTTCGACTCCGATGAGGCCGACTCGGATGGCGACGGCACCAGCAACTTGCTTGAGCGTGCATTCGGGGGAGACTCCCTCGGACCCGACACCAAGAGGAACATGCCCCGCCGTATGCCCTCGAAGGGAGGCAAGCAACGCATCAGTTTCGTTCAGTACAAAACTGCCTTCAACGAAGAAGGCATCGAATACATCGTCGAACGAAGCACGGATCTTCGTACTTGGACCCAACTCGGCGTGTCGCAAGTCCCTGCTGAAACCAACGATATCGGGGGCGGTATGGAGCGTGTAGTTTGGCAATCCACAGCAGCGGTTGCAAATGGTTCGCGCCAGTACCTCCGACTGAGAGTCAGAACAAAGTAAAGAGTTTCTCGATAAATACCGAAGCCTTGAGAAACAGGCTTTCCAATTGCCGGTCAGCAAAGTGTAGAGACATTGTCTTTGAAGGCATCGTACTTTTAGTTCGCTTAAGTTGAAGCGATTTGCTATATCTTAGTGAAAATAAGGTAACTATGTTTCTGAACATTCCTTTTCAACGTGTGGTGTGGGTGACGAGTTCTTTTCTTGTACTCACTGCTTTTTTAACGATTACGGCAGTACCTGCCTACCTATGGTATTTTGGATGGGACTGGTTCTTGTTCGGGCTTTTCTTGTTCTATTATCCAGCCACGGCAATGAGCATCACGGTGGGCTACCATCGCTTGTTCTCTCACAAGGCATTCAAGGCGAAATGGCCTGTGAAATTGATCACTTTGCTATTCGGCGCCGCCACATTCGAGAATTCGGCCCTTTGGTGGAGCGCATCACACCGAATTCACCACAAGCACGTGGATGAAGATGATGATCCATACGATATAAGCAAAGGCTTTTTCTGGGCTCACATCGGCTGGCTGATGTTCAAGTTGAAGCCCGAAGGACCGATGAACAACGTGCAAGACCTTCGTAAAGATCGGTTGGTCATGTGGCAACATCGTTGGATTAACTTGATTGCCTTCACAGTCGGTTTTGTCGTTCCCACTATTTTGGGATACTTATATGCCCTTTACTCGGGAGCAATGGAGCCTTGGGTGGGGGCACTCGGAGGTTTTCTTATCCCAGGGGTTGCCCGCACTACGATGGTGCAGCATGGCACCTTTTGCATCAATTCACTTTGCCATATGATAGGCACCCGCCCCTACTCTACCGAATGTAGTGCTCGCGACAGTTGGATTGCCGCTATTTTCACGATGGGCGAGGGTTACCACAATTATCATCATGAGTTTCAATGGGATTACCGAAACGGGGTGAAACCTTGGCAGCTAGACCCGTCCAAATGGATAATCTGGTTTTGTTCCAAGATCGGTATGGCGAGTGATCTCAAACGAGTACCGAAGGAAAGAATTCTATTGGCTGAAACTCGCGAGACGCGGCGACGCCTAGAAGCCAGTATGTTATCCATGAAGGAATCGGGGACCGAAAACGACCCACTTTTCCTAAAGTCGATGGAATTACTTAACGAGTTGGCTGCTCGGTTATTGGAGATTTGCGACGAACTGCAAAAAGCGACTCATGAGAAATTGGCTCTTTCAAAAACTAAATTGAAAGAGCTTCAAAATGAAGTGCGAACCATGCTTGCTCAAATCGAAAAGAGCACCCGAGTCGCCTTCGCCTGAGATTTGCAATAAGATGAGCCGAGAGTTTTCGGCCAAGATGCTAGTCATTCTCCTTCGAATATTCGGAGGTTCAATGATGTTTGCCCTTATTGCTGTGATCATGCCCGATGCATGGCTTCAGTTTGCGGTAGCTGAAGTCGAACCGAATACCCCGGTAGCCGTTCTAGTGGAATACCTTGCTCGAGGTTGGTCTGCTTTCTACTTTATGCTGGGCGGCTTGATATGGCTCTTTTCAACTGATTTACCCCGTTATGCCATAGCCGGGAAATGGGTTGGATTTTGTTACGTCGTTATTTCCGGGGGAGCCATGGTAATCGCCGGATGGTATGCAGTCAGCAGTTCCGAGTGGGAGAAACCATGGTTTTTCTGGGTCGTATTGTTTAATCTGACCTGCGGTTTCACCTTGGGATCCATGATATTTTTACTTTATCGCAAACTTCTTCCCGAGTGGCAAGCGGAGCATTCGGAGTAATCAGTATAATACAGCAAAGAGAGGAGGTCTCATGGCTTCCTGTAAATTCTGATCCGATCTTGGACTGTTGGATTTTCCAAGCGACGAAACCACTTTTCAGTTACCTGTAGTCCTTGGGGGTCAAAATCGCTATGTGAGCTGATGAAGACCCCCTCAGGATGCAAAGTCCTAATGATTTCAGCCTCTACCTTTATTTTATATTTTTCGTCAGGAAGAATACAGTTCTCTATGCCGCAGGCGACGATGCTAATCAAATCGTCACCTTCGTGCTGCAGGTGTTCGAGCATATCATTGGGGAGAACCTTAAAGGGAATTCTAGGTAGCAATTCATTCCGAGCACGGATCCTGTCAAAGATCGATTTGGATAGGACATCCGCATAAAAAGGTTCGACTGCCAAGTAGTTCCTTGCGCCTGAAGATGCCGCGAGGGCATAACCGTAAGACATCATGCCTGCCCCCAGTTCTACAACTCGCTGTCCCTCCAGTGCCGATTTGATTTCATCCGCCAATCCACTCATTACGGCTTCAAACAAAGCTTTGGTGAAGTTTCCTCCCGGAGCGGCAAATCCCAAGCCTAGTTCACGAGATGCATCCAGACGGGTCTTCCAATCACGATGCTTGCCGAAGTTATGTTCGAATTCCTCGGGCAGGCTCTCGGGTCCGAAAAATTCTGAGATTTCGTGCTTTGTCACTCTCTATTTTTTTCGGTTTAATAGATAGACGATCAATTCGAGTAAAAATTCATTGTCACCACCGATTTCACGGGCAAATGAAAGAGCCTCCTCCGTATGCTTCTTCGCCTGATCTCTAGTCTCCTCTATACCACGAAAAGCGACTGAATTTGCCTTTCCTAGGGCTGCATCGGATTCAGCGTCTTTACCTAGCTCTTCCGTGGTTCGGGTGGCATCTAGCAGGTCATCCATAGCTTGAAATGCAAATCCAAGCGACATCCCCAAACGACGACCGAGAATTAGGACTTCCTCATCTCCTCCGTTATTCCCGAGAAACAATCCCATCTCCACGCAGGCCACAAGAAGAGCTCCGGTTTTATTTTCATGAACATATTTGAGGGTTTCGGCATTAGGAGTGGAACCTTCGGCTAGTAAATCTTCCATCTGACCACCGACAAGCCTTTGACTGCCGGCGGCGGTTGCTAATATTCTAACAAGATGGGCAACCAGATCAGGGCGATCCGAATAATCCACCGAGAGAATTTCGAAAGCCATTGCCAGAAGCGCATCACCGGCAAGTATCGCCGTCGCCTCGTCAAAAGCCTTGTGGCAAGACGGTTGCCCCCGGCGCAGGTCTGAGTTGTCCATGGCGGGCAGGTCGTCATGGATCAAGCTGTAAGTGTGAATGCACTCGATGGCGATAGCCGCCGGCATCGGGTTGTTGGTCGAAGGGAAGAGTTGATTAGCCGACAGAACGAGAATAGGACGCACTCGCTTGCCTCCTGCAGATACACTGTGACGGATTGCCTCGTGAAGCCGACGGGGTCGAGTTTCTATGGATGGAAGGCGAACATCCAAGGCCCCATTAATCTTTTCTTGCAGATCGTTTAGTAGACGAGTGAAATTCATGACTTGCGGAAAATTTGCAATAATGGCATTTAAAAGAGATTATGCCAAGTTTTGAAGCGCTCTGTGGCCGGCTTTTCGGTCAAGCCGGCTGGATGCCCAAAATGTTGTGGGGAGGTGCATTGACCTTTATTCCGGTAGTGAACTTCCTGCCCTTGGGCTATATCATGGAATATACTTTGCGAGTGAGTCGTACGGGAGATGGGGAGCTACCCGACTTGAAAGATTTTTCCCTTTTGGAACTGTTCTCAAGTGGGTGCAAGCTCGCTCTGCTGCTTTTGGGATACTTGTTACTGCCCGTATTTTTAGGATGGGGTGTCAGCGAGTTATTGGATTTACTGACTTTTGGCTTTCTAGGAGTGGCTGTTTATTTGCCCGTGGGTGTAGGCGCATTCGCGGGCATGTTCCTTTTCTTGTCCGGAGTCAGGAGTTACGCTCGAGACGGTCTATATGCCGACGCCTGGAGAATTAGGGAGGTCGCGACCTTGGCCGGGAGCGCATATCGAGCACTCATATTTCCTATTCTCGCGTTTTGGGGATTGTGCTTGCTAGCCTTTCCTTTGTATGGATTCGCCTTCTTTATTGGAGTGCTGAGCCTGCTGGCCTATTCGAGTGCTCTCTTTCGGGAAATCGAAAAAGATTCCTAATTTCTCCCGGAAATTGCTCTCCAACCTTTAACCACCGATTTATTAGCCCACATTTAAATATCATGCCTACTTACGACTATGTTTGCGAAGCCTGCAGTCACGAATGGGAGTTGTTTCAGTCGATGAAGGACTCCCCGTCCAAATCCTGCCCCAAATGCAAAAAACGCAAGGCTCGCCGAAGAATAGGGGTCGGAGCAGGACTTATCTTCAAGGGCACCGGTTTTTATGAGACTGATTACAAGAAGAAGGCCGAGCCAAAAAAGAAGGAATCGGATAAAGAAAGTTCGGGCAGCACCGATAGCTCCAAAGCTTCAGATAAGGGCAGTTCGAAATCCGACAGTAAGGATTCCACTCCAGCCAAGAAGAAGGACACAACGGCAGCGAAAGCCGATTGACTCAGGGCTGCGCCCCCCCACCCTGCTTCGCCCGAATAAGTCGCGGGCTACACTTCCACTTCCGCGGAATAATCGACATCCGAGCGACCGAATCCGAATAGCTTTAGGAATTCTTTGCGATAGCCCTCGAAATCCGTTAATTCGGTAAGGTTCTCGGTATTCAATTGGGGCCATCGTTCGATGATTGTTTCCTGTATATCGGGAGACATTTCCCAGTCATCCAGACGTATACGGCCCAGATCGTCGCGTTCAGGGTCTCCGTCAGAGTAGAGTCGATCCCGAAAAAGCCTGCAAATCTGTTCGATGCATCCCTCGTGCGTGCCTTTCTCCTTCATGATCTTGAAGAGAAGCGATACGTACAAGGGAACCACCGGGATGGCGGAGGAGGCCTGAGTTACCACCGCCTTGTTTACTGAGACATAAGCCTTGCCTCCGATTCTTTCCTCCATCAAGGACATCAGGTCGCCGGCGGTTTGCTCGAGATGTTCCTTTGCTCGTCCAATCGTGCCGTTTCGGTAAATGGGCCACGTGACTTGCGGTCCGATGTAAGAATACGCGACGTTAATGGCTCCGGGAGCCAATAAATCAGCATCCAGCAAGGCTTCCGTCCAGACTTTCCAGTCCTCGCCGCCCATAACCTTCTTCGTATGAAACACATCATCTTCAGAGGCCGGGTCTATGGAGATTTCCTTCACCTCCCCCTTGTCGGTATCAAGAGTCTGGTTCTTATACACGGCGCCGACAGGCTTTAGGCATGCCCTATAGTTTTGACCGTCCGACGGATCCGTTCTTCGCGGGGAGGCTAGACTATAGACCACGAGATCGAATTGTCCTCCCAAGACCTTCGCTTTTTCGATAGTCTCGTTTTTGATCTCATCTGAAAACGCATCTCCATTAACGTCGATCGCTTTCAAGTCCGCCTTCTCGGCAGCTTTACAAAATGCATCAGAATTGTAATGGCCGGCTGTCCCCGTACGTCCGTTGGCCGCCTCTCTCTCGAAATAAACGCCGAGAGTATCGGCGGAACACGAAAACGCGGCCGCCACCCTAGATGACAGGCCGTACCCAGTGGATGCTCCAACGACAAGAACTCGCTTTGGTCCTGTTCCGGCAGGCAAGGAGTGTTCTCTGGCGTATGCAATTTGCTCAGCCATATTGGCGAAGCAACCCGTCGGATGGGCTGTGATACAAACGAATCCTCGAATTTTAGGTTCAACGATCATAAATATTTATTTCCGAAAATATAGAAGGAAGTAAGAGAGATGGCTTTTTTGTCTTACCTTTGCCTGCGGGCAAGCCTTATCGATCTTTCGAAGAAAGTTCAGTAATATTTTTTCTTTGGCCTAGCGACCCCATTGAGTTAGGAAACCAAATGTGATGACTGCAAAAAAACGCAGAAAAGAAGAATCTACGGAAGATCTGGTCCGGGTGTTCCGTACCCTTCCGCATTCCCCGTTTCTAGAGCAATTCAAAGGAAAAGAACCCAGGTCCATGGACGATATACTGGATGTCGCCTTCGAGAAGATGAAACTGGGGAAAGAGGAAACGGCTGAAGGGGAAATCGCAGCCAATTGGACCAAGGTAGTTGGCCGTACCTTTGCAGGCAAGTGCGCACCCGACAGGCTTACGGACGACGGAGTGCTAATGATTCATGCCTCTGGTGCAGCCGTGCGACAGGAATTGTCTTTTATAAAGAGACAAATTCTCTCCTCCATTCAAAAACTTCCTCGTTGCGGTCATGTGAGGGATTTGTCCCTTCGGACCACTTAGGCGTCAACTGGGTCTAGTTCCTCCTCCTGAAGGTAAGTCTTAGACTTGTAGGATTTGGAAACAAAGACAAAAAGAACTGCAGCAAGGCCCACCAATCCTGTCCAGAACCAAAACTCGGAAGCCCCCGGCAATTTGGAGGAACCGTCTTCATTTAGAATGAAATACTTTACCCCCGAGGTAAAAAAGTTCCCGAAGGATACTGTAAGGAGAAACAATGAAAGGACGAAGGACTTCATTGCCTTGGGTGCTTGAGTGTAGGAAAACTCCAAACCGGTTATTGATATCATAACCTCTGCCGAGGTAAGCAGCAAACAGGCTAAAACCTGCCATCCCATGTGAGGAGTTGCTCCATTATCGACCGCAACTTGTACAAAGGCCACAATGGAAAAGGCGAAAGTCATGACAAAGAGACCGATGCTGATTTTTCGCAAAGGATTAAGTGGGAAAAACCTGTCAATCAAAGGGTATATAACAAAATTGAATACCGGGATGAGCAGGAGGATGAAGAGCGGATTAAAGACTGCCGCAACTTGAGCGGCCAACAATTCGTAACCTCCAAGAACCGGAATCCAATCCGGAATAATGCGGTCTAGGCTTCGAGCTTGAATTTGCCACGAGGTCCCCAACTGGTCGAATAATGACCAAAATATAATAAAGAAAGAGAAGATTATCGATAATCGGCCGATTAACTTAAGACTTTCTCCCGAGAAAACCTGACGGAAATAAGTTGCTCCCATCGGAGGTACATGGGCAAAACGATTTCGGCCCAGCCAGAAAACGAAGGTGGCCAACGCCATGAGCACACCCGGCAAACCAAAGGCGTAATGTGGACCAAATATTATTTCCTCTTGCGCCTTTTCCCCTACAAGAAACTCGACCCATGGATAAACCTGTCCGCCAATCGTCCCGGCGACGTTGCGTCCCTCCAGAAGAAAAGGAGTAAGCAGACCGGATGCAAACGCACCGAAATTGATGGAAAAGTAAAACCAGCCGAAGACACGACTCAACAAACGACCGTTCTTCTTGCCAAATTGGTCACCGACGTGCGCCGACACGCAAGGTTTGATTCCTCCAGAACCTATCGCGATTAAGAGCAAGCCGACAAATAGCCATTCTCGGGTGTTTCCCATTATCCCCATGAAGGCGAGGCAAAGATGCCCTAGGCAATAAGTCATCGAAAGAGAAATTATAATACGATACTTTCCGAAAAAAGCATCCGACAGAAGTCCGCCTATAATTGGGAAGAAATAGGCTGAACCGACGAAGAAATGGACCCACACCTCGGCTTCCTTTTCCGGAAGAAGAGCCATCGTTCCGTCCGGGTTCGCGAGATAAACGGTCATATAGGCTAAGAGAACGCTCCGCATCCCGTAGAAGGAAAATCTCTCGGCTGCCTCATTCCCAATTATATACGGGATGCCAGGGGGCATCTTGGCGGTAGCGAGGGGACCTGTTCTATATTTACTCATATCTGGAATTACCGTCAATTTCGCTCGATGCGATCAAGTTCGCGACGCCGTTCGGCTTCTTCGCTCAACTCTTCCATCAACCGTTCTCGTTCAGTGGAACTTTCAGTTTCCATCGTTTCCGGATTCATCAAATTCTTATTCCTGATATGTCGCCAAACGAAAAGATTCACCAAAGCGCCCAAGATCGATAACACCACAGTCCATGAATCGTCATTTCCTTCATTAAGAATCGAACCAATGGCAATGCCTGAAAAAATGGCGCAATTGATCGCAACTAAACTTGCAGGTGAAAACAACATGGAAGAAAACCTTTCATGCCGAGCAAGTGCACTTTCGTCAAGGCATTCGCCTGATGTGAAGGGAAAGAATTTCCAAGAAAGATACTTGAAGGAAAGGCGCTTGCATTGACAGTAACCTTGCTCAGAATGTTGTTATAGTGAAAAAGAGGTACTTCATAGTTTTACTTCCAGTTCTCCTTCTGTGGGGATGCGATAATGGTTCAACTGATGCTGAACATCCAAACCATTCCTCAGATTCGAATGTTTCCCTTGCTCCTGAAGTAGCCGAACCGGGAGTCGTGGTCTCACCTGAATCACCTTCGCCCCCGAATGCATCGTTACCCGTGCCGCCGTTGCAACCTCCGCCGACCGTCCCCGTTGCCCCGGAAGGTCCCCAAACTCCTGCCTTTACCGAAGCACTGCTAGCCAGCGTGAAAAATTGGACAGCAGTTCCACATTCCGTATTCCCATTATCCGGGGTAACTTTAAAGCAGCCATTGAACTTTGAAATCAAGACGCCTTCCGGTCAAGTAATGGGGAGTTTCCCACGTGCCGCCGGCGACGAGGTCGTAGCATTGGCTCTTGTGGGGAACCGACTCTATGTTTCACCTGCAAAAACTTCAAAACAACGAAATGTTCTGTCCGTTGATGAAACTGACTTCAAAACCTGCGTTGCCTATCTTTTCGAAGTACGAAAAAGGCAGCGAAAAGCCCATGCGACCGAATTAGCCCGAAGAAAAGAGCGTAAAACCAGCCAAACTACTTCGACTTCTGTCGGGAGAGCGAAACCATCCTCTAGAGAAACTCAGGAACTTCCGGAACGGGGAACACTTTTTGAGGACATCCCTCCTCCCATGGATTTTGGTCATGGAAAATTTTGCATTTGCGGGGATTGCCGACGCCAACGCAAAGCTGCTCAAAAATAATATCTTGCGATTTATGCTTCCTATGGATTACGAGAGTAAATACTTCTGTTAATCTTCAACCATCAACCACCCCTTAAAATGGTAGCCCCTAAAAAGAAAAAGAAAAAAAAAGATTTAGAAATCGGAGATATCGTTCGAGAAACGGTTTCAGTTAAAGGCAAGAAACGTTGTGGCGAAATCCTAATGATTCTTCAAGACGATCCTGCTGATCCGACAATGGAGTGCGTGGAAGTGCATCCCGACGAACTCACTCCCTTGGAAAAAGGCTCAGATGGTATGCGATCTTTTAAAACAAAGAAATCCCGCTTAAAGCATTATACCCCTCGCAGGCAGTTGTTTAAAAAGAAAACCTTTGAAAAAGGAGTAGTAATTAGACACAAGCGAGGTACCACTATTCGCTATGGAAGGATCGTTTGCTTTGTTCATCCGGACGGGTTGTATTCGACCTCGCACGAAGAAGGCTATAACGGTAAAGATTTACTGGAATGTGTAGAAATCTCATCCAAACCCGGTTTGTTACAGGTAATACAACCTGATGGAGAACCCAAGCGCTTTCAAGCACAAGGGAAGGATTGTAAGATCATGAACGTCATTACCGTTGATTCAAAGGGGGAAGAAACGACCATGCATAAATTGGACATTCCGGATGAAGAAGAATAATCGGTGGTAAGACTTTGGGGCGGAATTATTGAATCGTTCCGAAGAAACTGTCGAGGTCTTCTTTAGAAACACGGACAATCCTGCTCCCTTTCGCCTTGAAAGCCGGGACTTTCTTGCGAAGTCTGCTGCCGTCTGCCGACTCCAAGGAAATAACGACCGTTTGACCGCTCCAGCGGGTCATGCACCACTTCACCTTGTAGGCATGAAGAAGATACCCGATGGCTTCGGCTCGATTCAGGTAGCAAACATCATCAATTTTTCTCAAGAGATAAAAGAGTTCCAAACGACATACTTATTGATCGCGGTTCATTTACAAAGCAAAAATAACGCCGCAGGAGAACCCTGCGGCGTAAAAAACAAATACTTTGCTAAAGATAGTCAGATCTGAGTGTTATCGTATTCACCCTTTTTGACTTTCATGGCAGTGGCGATTGAAACACCTGCCGAGTCGGCTGAAGCTTGCAACGTCTTTCCAGATGCGAGGTCATTCTTGATTTGCTGAACCGCTTCGGGAGTCACTTTCCCTCGACGACCCGTAATTCCGAAGCGAGCAAAAAGATTGGAACGGGCGATGGGTGCTATTCCACGAATATAGCATTCAAGATAGTCTCCTACACCTCTGAAGGCATTGGAACCGTCTTCACGCTTGTGCCTTTTGTGATCGTTTTCGATTAGCGAAAATAGCCTGCCTCGTTGTTCCGATGCTGTTTTTTTATTAGCAATCTCGGCATCAAGTTTTTTAAGTTCCTTAGCTGCTTTCTTTTTTAAGATTTCGAGCTCTTTTATAGTTAGATTTTGAGTGTCGGTAGCCATAGTATTAGAATATTTTCAAAGGTTGATATTATGTAAAACAATTTATAAAAAAAATATACAACAAGAGATAACCAAAATTTCAAATAAAAAATATTATAAAGGTAGTTTCTAGACAAATAAAGACCTATCCAGATTCCTATATTGTATAGCTTCTAGCAAATGTGGCATTTGAATCATACTTGAATTCGCCAAATCGGCTATGGTGCGAGAAACTTTTAATATTCTATCATAAGCCCGGGCCGAAAGTGAAAGTTCTTCCATGGCTTTCCTTAGTAATTTGGATTCATCTTCGCCTATGCGACAGTGTTCACGAATGAGACGCTGGGACATTCCCGCGTTACAGGTGGTTCCCGAATCCGTAAAACGTTCAACCTGCATGCGACGACATGGTTCCACCCTTTGCCTAACTGTTTCTGAGCTTTCTCCCAGAGATCGTTCCTGCAATTCCTCGATGCGGACTGCGGGAGCTTCTATGTGAATATCGATTCGATCCAGAAGTGGTCCACTCACTCGTGCTCGATATTTCTGGATCTGGGGAGTGGAGCAACGACATTCGCGAGAAGGGTCGCCCAAATATCCGCAAGGACAGGGATTCATTGCAGCAACAAGCATGAAACGGCTTGGAAGAGTTATCTTTCCCGCACTTCTTGAGATAGTCACTTGACCGTCTTCCAAAGGTTGCCGGAGGACTTCGAGAGCTGAGCGCTTGAATTCAGGTAATTCATCAAGGAAAAGGACACCATTGTGGGCCAAGGAAATTTCCCCGGGACCGGGTATGACTCCTCCGCCCAACAATCCCACGTCGCTAATGGTATGGTGAGGGGAGCGAAAAGGTCTGCAAAAGGAATGATTATCTCCCGAGCATGTTCTACCCGCCGCCGAATGGACTCCTAGAATTTCAAGGTACTCGTTTTTAGATGGGGCGGGCAGAATAGTTGGAATACGTTTTGAGACCATGGACTTGCCCGAACCCGGTGGGCCCATCATCAGTAAGTTGTGCCCTCCTGCCACCGCCACCTCGACGGCTCGTCGCAGATTCGCCTGCCCCTTGACTTCCGAAAAGTCTACCGCTTCATCTCCCTGAGGTTTCTTTAAATAGGGGCTGCGGCATGCATCTAACGGAACCAGCTCCATTTGCCCCGACAAAAAGCGAATTGCTTCGGCTAGAGATTCCACGGCGTACACTTTCGATGATTCCACAAGGCATGCCTCTTCGGCAGATTCCAGGGGGAGAATAACGCCTTTGATACCCTTCTCGGCGGCAAGCATGGTCATGGACAAGGCGCCTCTGACCGGACGAGTCTGTCCAGACAAGGCCAATTCTCCTGCAATGAGAAAATCCTGCAGAATCTCACTTTTCAGTTGTCCGGTCGCGGCAAGTATTCCCAAGGCAATGGGTAAATCAAAGGCAACGCCTTCCTTGCGCAGATCTCCGGGGGCCAAATTGATGGTGACATGAGTACGAGGCTTTGCGAATCCTGCATT
>CAWVZQ010000016.1:0-19242 GCA_963934405.1 uncultured Opitutales bacterium
GCGCAACGCGTAGATGAAAAAGACAGCAACCAAGTCATCAACGATGCCAAGGTTACCCGGATCAGCAAAACCACGGACGGTCAGGTCGTCCATTCGACACAAGGAGAAGTCGAAACCTCCTTCATCGTAAATTGCACGGGCCTTCACTCCGACCGAGTGACCTCCCTGGGGGGAGAAACCCCACCCGCCAAGATCATTCCCTTCAAGGGGGAATACTACGAGTTAAAGGAGGAAGCCAGTCACCTCTGTCGCAACCTCATCTACCCGGTGCCCGACCCTCAGTTTCCTTTTCTCGGCGTCCACTTCACCCGGATGATCGACAACTCCGTCGAATGCGGCCCCAACGCAGTGCTCGCCTTTGGTCGCGAAGCCTATGGCAAGCTCGACCTCAACCTGCGGGACCTCCTCGAATCTCTGTTCTACCGTGGTTTCCAAAAAATGGCATGGAAACACTGGAAAATGGGCCTCGGCGAAATGTGGCGCTCCTACAACAAGGCGGCCTTCGTCAAGGCGCTACGGCGACTCATACCCGAAATCAACGCCGAGCATCTGAAATCCGTACCTGCAGGGATTCGGGCGCAAGCGGTGACACCCGACGGCGGACTCGTCGACGACTTTCTCATTCAGGAAACGAATCGAATCGTGAATGTCTGCAACGCCCCGTCTCCGGCCGCCACCGCATCCCTCAACATCGGTAAGCACATCGTCGAAAAACTCGAGGAGAGATTCTAGCTCAATCGGAGCGGATGCAGAAAAAGCGACCCGGATCAGGGCGAAAGTTTTAGAGAATAACCGGTCTTGGCGGGGTCCCGACGGTATATGGGTCCCACCTCGACCTCGACCTTGTCCCCCGCCCCGCGCACCCTTGCGCAAGCGGGACTTCCCGCGGTTCCGCTCGAGGGATGATAGGCTCGAGCACTGGCAAGCTTTGGCTTTTTCCCGTTAAGGATTGGGTAGCCAAAAGTAACCTTCACCTTGGGGATACCTGACCTAGGAATCTTAGTGGTCGCATACACCTCGACAAAAGCCGAATGATTTCCCCAAAAGGAAAAGTTAGTACCTTCGAAAAGAAGTCCTCCAACATCGAAAGTCTTTTCCGTGTCCTTGGAGCTTATCGTACAATCGAACCAAGTGGAATCCCCTTTCGCAGCCCCCTTCTTTATGGAGAATACGTAAGTGCCCTTGCCCCACTTGAAAGGCCGTCGAACGCTGCAAAAGGAGCCCTCGTAACCGGCGCTCTCGCAAAGGCCCCCATCCACCTTCCGCACGTGATCCAAACCGATCGGAGTCCGTTTGTCTCGCGACCAGCGAGAAAAGATGCCCCCCATCCCGGGATGCACGCGAGTTCTCTTTTTCCCCGAGACCCACCCATTGACGTTGGTCTGGATGCCTCCGTAAAAATCCAGACCGTTTATCCGGGCAAGGCCAACCGGAGCCACGTACAGGTTGTAGGTGTCGGGCACGTCGCGATCAATGGACACCTCCACCTCAAGGCTCTCGAAGTTTTCCACGGGCTTTTCGAATTTCCACCACACGTCGGCCAAGTGCCATGGTCTGGGCGGCAACTTCACCCCAAGTTCGGACGCCATTTTCTCGGGGGATGGCTGCTCAGGCGAAAGTTTCACTTCTCCAGACAACGGAGAAAAAAAGAACAAGGACAAAAGGAATGAACGCACTATCATGAAATCAATAGTAGATCAGCGTACGGTTTTGCCCATCCTAAAACCATTTTGCGAAAAGGATTGTTAAGGCGACCTTGAGTCCAACGGTTCATTTCTTGAGCCGACCAACAAAGGATTTGCCAAAAATCTCATCCACCGGCAAGGTGTCGAACATTCTGCTCCCACTTGCCCGGATGGCGGAATTGGTAGACGCGCCGGATTCAAAATCCGGTTCCCGCAAGGGAGTGAGGGTTCGATCCCCTCTCCGGGCACCATTTCGAAGAGAATAAATAGAATCATTCGTCTTCGCTTTCCTGCTCCAACCACCTCCGTAGTGCCCTCAGGGCTTTCTTGAAATTGAAAGCACCCGCTTCCGAAGTCAGCGACCAAGGATTGGCCACCCGATTTCTCCAAAGAGGTTCGAAAGCAACTTCATCGATGAAGGCTTGAGTGAAGTTCCCGTCCAATTGCCCGGAGATGCATGCGAATTTCTTGGCCTGAACCCAAAGACCAGCCAAAGCTGCATAACGGCCCAAAGAGAAAAAGTATTTGGCGGAACTCTTGAAACGCTCCTGTTCAGAAAGCATTAATTCGTAAGCGGCTTTCGCCCCTTTATCGCAAAAGATAGCGTTGGCTTGATGAAGCCTCCAAGATAAGTTTTCGGGATACCTCTCCACCATGACCCTCGAGGTCTTTTCGGCCATAAACGAGTCATCGGAATCGCGGTACACTTGCCATTTTGCCTTTACCGCAAGATTGGAATCGCAATCTTCTTCGCCAATCATGTCAAGTTCTCGAAGCGCGTCGTCGTACATTTCCATTTCTCGGTAACCGTTGGCCCGTTTTAGATGGACTGAAGGTTTCACGGAAAATCTAAAATTATTAGCGGTTAATGAGATTACTCACTGCGTGTATCCGACCGGATTAGGTGACGCAACGTTTATGCGTATCTATCCGTCAGTTGACGGGAATTCCGTCGATGAAATACTAATGAACAGGAAGGGCCATCCGGCGACGGAAAAGTTTTCGGACATCGCCTCGCGGGACAATAGAGCAGCGAGGAAGCAGAGGCCACATGCGAGTGCACAGAGCGAGTGCTTCACGCTCCGAGCCCGTTCGTTTTCAATCCTTTCCAACAACATCTTGATCATTATCCGAGCCATCTTCGCAGATGGGGGGTAATTCAATTGATCGGGAAACAACTCAATCTGTTCAATTAATTTATAATTATAAAAATCATATCAACAAGACCAAGGGAAACGTTTGGATTGCTTGTCGACACAAATTTGAAACGGACCGATATTCATCCAACAGCTGCACTCATTCTTTGTTCGGTTTTTTCTGTTTTTCGGGGAAATAGATGCGGCTCATTTGGCGGAGAATTTCTTCCAGGCGTTCGTAGTATTCGTCATCCTTGAGCTTTGTCTTGCGGGAGCGGTGGCGGGCTAACTCGAGCTCGAGGGCATCGCGCTCGGCCCGTTGCTGGGCAGTAAGCTTGCGTTCGTTTGCACTCGGAATCAAATGAAACTGATGAGCCCGCAGCCCATCGGGCAAGAGGCCTTCCGCAGCGCTTTTCTTGGTCACCTGCAAGCCGCGAAACCAGTCCGACTGGGTACCTTTGCCATCACCGTTGTCGTCAAGCAGGGAGTGCTCGGTGGCTAGACGTCCCTCATCCTCGTAAAAAGCCGCCGTCCGTCGAGCCGCAATGAGCCAGGCCTCGAGGAGTGATGTCTGGCCGTCCTTGTCGAGATCGGCGGTGGAATCGCCGATGGCAGTGGCCAAGAAGCCACCGAGGCGACAATAGTTTCGCTCCACTCCGCTGCGGGTTGCAGTGATCACCACGCGTCCCTTGGCTCTGAGAACGTTGAGGAAGGGGGAGCTGGAGGAAGCGCAATTGACAATGACCAAAGGTCGTTCGAAACCCTTCAGCCACTCGGCCAGTTCGCCGGCCTCGAGATCCGGCCCGTTGAGGTTGAACTTCGCCTGCTTGCCGGCATAGGTGCCGTGCCCCAGCAGCACGATCCAAAGGGGTTGCGGGCTTTTTTTCGATTCCTTGGCGAGAATCTTGCGCAAGTCATCCTTGGGATCACCTTTCTTCGCCTTGCCCACTTGGCGGAAGGTGGCCTTGGCTTTCTTGGAAGCCGCCTTCCATTGGTCCGCCCACTTGGCGAAATCTTGGCCGTACTCCTCCGTGCCGGGGGCTCCCGTAACGACGATCACGGAGGGCTTCTCGGCAGCGCCGAGCAAGACGACGACGAAGGGTAGCAAGATGAGGGCGACACGCATCAGGGAAGGCCCTTTCTTCGGCGCAGGAACCACTCCGCCACAAAGCAGGCGAGAGCCAATATGAAAAATGGAGTTTGGTGCCAAACGGGGGAATGCAACGTCTCGGTCACGGGGACCCGCAGGGAGGGAAGCATCTCGACAAAGTCATCGAGCTCGGAAAGCGTGAGGGTTCGACCACCCGTTTGGGATGCCAGTTCCTCGAGGAGCGCTCGATTGGGGGCGAGGGAACGATATTCGGCGGCGGCAAAGTCAGTCGACCAGCCCGCTTGGCGAGTGCCCATGAGATTACCCTTGGGGTCGCGCACCTCGGTCTCGGCCCAATAACCCCCGGTGGCCCGCGGCACGAATTGGGTAGCATAGACGCCCGCATTCTCCTCATCCGTCTCGGCAGTAAGCGGGATGACGTCGGAAGCACCCATGGTTCGCACCTTCAAGGTAACCTCGGCATTATCAAGAAGTTGGAACTTCTTGTCGCGGGCAGTCACGACCAGCTCCCTGCCGACCGCATTCGCGGATTTCCCGACTGTCAACTCGATGGGCGCCGGTACGTCGGCCACGAGCCAGCGAATCATTTGTCGCCACGCCTGGTCCATATCCTCATGATTTTCGGGCTTGGCGAGACCCCACTTCCAAAAATCGCCGAGAAGCATGGCGGCCACTCGACCACGGCCAAACTTGTGGGTCACGATGGCGGGACGAGGCCCTCCCCCACCCTTTGCATCGACAGTGGCCATGACGCTGGCGCCCGGCTTGTTGCCGCGCACTTGATTAAGAGAGGAAAAGGTCGTCATTTCTACAAGACGCTTCTTCTCGGCGTCCTCCTTGTCCCGCAGGCGCATCCAAGGCTGAAGCCATCCGTCGCGGGTAAGGTCGATGCTGAGGTTGTCGAGCGCCAGAACCTTTCCCTGTGAATCGAGATACACCGGAAGCATGCCGCCGATGGGCGTGCGCTCGTACTTGCCCTGCCGAAAGGATTCCTGTCCGCCGAGCATGAGCAACCCGCCGCCGCGACGGTTGACGAACTCTTGAACCAGAGAATGCTGACGAGAAGTAAAGAACCCGGCCTCTAGGTCGTCGATGATGACGGCATTGTAGGCAAAAAGTTCCTCCGGCGTGGCGGGGAATCCGGTTTTCAATTCGTCGGCATCACGCGTGTTCAGGCGGATCAAGACGGGCTTGTCGTACTCCTCGGTATCCTGATCCTCGTTCTTGAAGCCGCGAAAGAGAGGATTGCTGCTTTCACCGGTGCGGCCCTTGAAAGTGAACTTCGGTTCCTTCTTGGCGATACGTATAAGCCCCACGAGGGCGACCTCGTCATCTTCGTCCAGGGCCCTCTTGAGGAACTTGAATTCCCAGTTTGCCCGGCCCGAAACATAGAGCACGCGATAAGGACCAGCGCCTCGGTCAACCACGACCACGCGCGAATTATTTGCCTGCGTAGCTTCGGCCGCCTTGCCCGAGGCACTCGCAGTAATGCGATAAAACAGGACTCCGGGAACTACGGGACGCACTTGAAAACGGAAGCTCAGGCTGGCATCGGGCCCAGTAGCGGTCAGGGTTTGCCTCCGGGTTTTGGACGCGGACGTGCCGTTGGCTTCAAGCAGCTCAAGCTTCGCAGTTATTTCCTCCCCCTCGTGGCCATGCGCCTCAACCTGACCCACGATGGTCACGGGAGCATCCTCGAAAGCGGTTTGGGTGGCGGTCACCTTGCCCACGGCCAAGTCGCGTTCGGGAACCCCCTTGCCGATGATTACGGGATAAACCGGCGGCAGGCCGGAAAGGTCGGGAAGACCAGCCCCCAGATCGGTGGCCACGCCATCGGTAAAGACCACGACACCGGCAAGTGGCTGTCCGCGAAAGCGCCGAGCCAAGGTGCGGAGGGACTCGCCCAAGCGGGAGGCGGAACCCGCGAACTTCAGATCTTCGAAGTCCGCCAGATTGGCGAGGCGGGTGTCGAACCGATATCTCTTGAGCTCGAAATCATTGGCCAGTTTGGCCTGCCAGTTGTCACTTTTTGCCTCAAGGGCGGCCTGTAAGATTGCTCCCCGGGAACGAGATGCGCCGGCATCGGTAAGGTTAAGCCCCTCGCTGGTGTCGGCGACCAAGGCGAGCAAGTTGCCTCCGGGCTTGGCCCTTTCCTCGGTGACCATCGGATCGACCAAGCAGAGCAGCAAGAGAATGATCCCGAGAACCTTCAGCCCAATGCAAATCCTCCGGGTTTTACGATCCGTCGGTGCCTTGTGATAGGCCCACACGACGAAGCCAACGGCAACGACCAAAGCGAGGGCCACGGGAAGCAGCCATTCTTTGCCGGAAAGGTAGAAGGATTCGTTCATGGGGTGATTTCGAAGAACAGGGGGCGAAAACCACCTATTTCCCCTTGCCCAGTCGCTCGTAATAACGCCGCACAAGCTCATCGAACTTGCCGGGGACGGGATCGCGGTCGATGGGGACGAGGGCCTTGTCCGACTTGAGCTTGGCCAGTTCCTCCGCCAATTGCCGGCGGATCTCATTGAGAGGCTTGAGAATATCCGCCTCCACCAGATCCCATTCCGGCTCCTTGCTGTGTCGGCGAAACTCCCTCGCCATCTTGCGGATATCCTCGCGCACTTGGCTCACTCGCTCGCGAACCTCGGGAAGATCCACCGCCTCCTCCACGTCACGCAAACGATCCGTCCATTCTCGATTGTTTCCGCCGGTGATGGGGTTGCGACCACCACCATTTGGACCAAAGCCTTTCTCTAGAAATGACAACTGCCCGGGTTGCTGTCCGGGTTGGCCGGATTGGTTGCCCGGTTGCTGTCCCGGTTGCCCAGGTTGCTGCCCGGGTTGATTTCCTGGCTGATCTCCCTCTCCCGGCTGTTTCCCTCCTTGCCCCGGCTGGTTGGCAGCCTGTTGCCCGGGCTGGCCCTCCTGTCCGGGTTGTTGTCCGGGTTGGTTGCCCGGCTGCCGGGCCTGTTCCTGATCGCCTTCACCCTCGGCTTGCTCGCTCGGGTTTCCTTGGGGACTGCCCTCCGCCCCTTCCTTTCCCGGCTGGGACTCGGGTTTCGGTTGGCCACCTTGGCTAGGATTTCCCTTTCCGGCCACCTGTTCCTCCTTGCCGGGTTCCTGTCCTTCCTGACCCGAATCGCTCGGCTCGGCTTGACCGTCTTGTTGCCCGTTTGCCTCTGCCTTTTCGTTTTGCAGGGCCTCCTCCAATTCGCGCAACTCGCGTTCGGCGAACTTCAAGGCCTCTGCCTCGTTGCCGAGCACGCTCTCGGCGGCTTTCTCGATCCCCTTCTTGAGGTTGTCCAGCTTGCGCTGGGAACGATCGCCAAGAGTCTTGCTCGCCTTGCGGAAATCACCCTCGCGAAGCCGATCGACCAGCTCTTGCTTCTCGGGCTCATTCTCCATCACTTCCTCAAGCGAGCGAAGAAAGGAGTAATCCCTCAAGGCATCTTCCTCCTCGCGAAGCAAGGTTGATGCGGCATCGAGCGATTTTTCCGTCTGGTCCTGATGGGCTTGTCGGAAGGACTGGTGTAGTTTCCGATTGAGGAGTGGTTCCGCCAATTCGGATTTCTCGACCACCTCCTTGACCTCCTCGAGCAAGCCCTCGAGCTTTTCCTTTTGTTGGTCGAATTGTCCGGCGATTTCCTTTTTGTCGTCCGGCGCCTCGTCAGTCAGGGAAAGTCGCTTTTCCTTGGCTTTGTTCTCTTTGGCAAGTTGCTCTCCGATCTCCTGCTGACGCTGGGAGAGCTCTCGGGCCTCCCGGCGCATGTCGCGCATTTGCTCGGCGAATTGGTTTGAAGTCTTCTCGCGCAACTCGTCCCGCATCTTCTGCAAATCCTTCTGGGCTCGAGTGCCCGAGGCGATGGCCTGGGAAAGCTGCCCTTTCTGCAACTGCTCGGAAGCCTTGTTCATTTCTTGGCGAGTTTGCTCGACCTGTCGCCGCTCCTGAGCCATCTCCGAGCGATTCTCGGGCTTCTCCATCCGCTGGTTGAGCTCATCGAGATCTGCAATGTTTCGGCGCTGTTCCTCACGCAGGCGCTTGAGCTCGCGCCGGAGTTCCTCTTCGGTTAGCGGGTCCTCGGCGGCCCGCAAGGCGTTCTCCACTTCCTTGAGTTTCTTGTTCAGGTCATCCTGTCGTTGGGCAAGTTCCTTGAGACGACTCAACACCTGCAGCTGTTCGCGCTCCTCCTCATTCTGCAGGCGTTGGGCTTGGCTCTCGGTTTCGTAGCGGTCTTCCTCCTCGCGCAGGTCCAGTTCGTCCAGCTGACTCTGCGACCGTTCACTACGGGGTTGCGGCTTGCCCTGGCTCTGACTCTGGCTGCGGTTGACCTCGAACTCGTGTGCAAGCAACCGCAGCAAGGCTTGGTAGGCGCCCTGTTCAGAGGCCAAGGCCGGCATCAGTTTCTCGACCTCCTCGGTCGACTCGGTGAGGTGGGCGACCGCCTTCTCCATATGGTCGGCGGCACCCTGAAGAAAGTCCTTGGCCTTTTCGCTTTCGACCTCCTCAAGCAGTTCCGTCGTCTGCTGAAGCGCCTGATACTGACCCTCGACGAGTACGGGCGCATCCTTCGCCAAGCCACCGGGTTGGCGATGGAGTTTCCAGGTGGCGTTGATGATCTGCTTCTGCAGCTTGATCAGTTTCTCCACCTGCTGGCTAAGCCCTTGTTGCTGTTCCTTCTCTTCCTCGGAACTCTCTACCCCCTGGCCCTGTCGAAAGATTTCTTCGAAGGGTCGCACCTCGGCGAAGAACATGTCGCTGAAGGAGCGACGGGGTTGACCGCCGGGGTCCGTGTCCTCGGCCCAAAAGAACCAGCTGACCAGTTGGCCGGCTTCCACTTTCATCTCCTCGAGGGCGAGCAGATGCGAGGCAAGCGACTTGAGTTGACCGTCGGCGACCTCGCCCAATTCGAATTCCTCCACGGCGCCGCCATCGAGGTTGTAGGACAAACCATGACGGAGCAGGCCGAAGTCATCCTCGATCTCCGCGGTGAAAGTGATTTCTTCCAAGGGCGACACCTGCCGGTCACCGCCCGGACTAACGATGCGAATCTTCGGTCCCTTGTTGGGGTAGACCACGATCTCTATCCGAGGAGAAATTTTGTTGGTTCGACCGGCGGCATCGACAAGTTCCAGTTTCCACTTCATCGTCTTGGAGAGGACCAGTGGAGGTAGTTCGGCAAGCGGTTCATCGGGGTGGGCATCAAGCTCTACGCTCTCGTTGTTTTCTCCCACCAGACGAGCCGCCGCCACCGGTTTGTTGAGGTGGAATTCGTAGGCGAGGCGGGTGCCCTCCACGACGCTCAAGCGACGGGTATCCTCGACCGTCCGTTCGGGTATTCCGGTGTACGCGGGATAGGTCAGCGTGGCGTCTGCCCGCTCGAGTTCGGGATACTCGAACACGTTGACCGAGAACACCTCCGACCTCTGTCCATCGTACTCGACCTGATAGGTAAATGGCCCATCCACGCTTGGGAGGGTGGCTCCGTAGATGGGATCCTCGAGGTTCTTGACCAACGTCAGGCGGCGAACCTCGCCATCCCGAGGAGTGACCACAAGGGTAGCCTTGCCGGGGAAACCCTCGCTAAAATGGGCCAGCACCGCCAGCGGGCTACCGCGCTCGACCTCGGCATCACCCGGATCCACCTTGTCGAGACGGGCGAGCTTATCGCCAACCTGTGTTGCCTCTTCCTTTGCCTGATTTGCCGACACACCTGAAGGAGTCGGCTCATCGACTTGGCTGAGGACGATGCAGAAAATCATGAGAAAAACCCAGGAGCAGGACCGAAGGACCGTGAGTTCCTTGGTTGGAACGGCCTTGGCGAACCCTGTCTCGACAAAGGCGTCGGCCGCCTTGTTGATCACTCGTTCCTGCAGAAAGTGAAACTTGCCCGTCTTGGGGTCGGGTTTCTGCTCGACGGCCGTGAGGAGCGTGGCGTGCAGTTCGGGATGCTTCTCCTCAATGTCTCGGGCAACTTGCCGGTAGTCCACCTCGGATTGCCGCCGATTGACGAGCAGCGCCCCAATTGTGCCCGTGATCAGGATGGTGACGATCCAGCCCGCCGTGTGGTCGGGCAAGAGGGTTCCGCTTGCGACAAGCCCGACAACTACGCAAGCGACCGCCGCCATCAGTCCCCACCAGACGGCCATCGAGCGCCACTTCCGCCAAAGGTATTGCCGTCGAATAACGGGTTTCAGATAAGGTCTTAGTCTTGTCATGCCGCTTCCTCCGTTTGGCCCACAAGGGCCGGTCGACGCCAGGTACGTCCACCTAGCCAAGTTTCCAATAATGCCAGCAGAATCGCCCCGACTATGAGCCAACGCCACATTTCTTGACGTTTCTCGAGCTCATCGTCCATCAAGGCTTGCCGTCGGTTTTGAGAAACTGTCGCCTGCGCAACGTCCGTCGAGGCAAGAGGAAGCGCCAACCCTTCGAGTCGCTCCTCGGGGATGGGCGCGGTGTAGCTTTCCGCAGGTGGCAGATTCACCGCAAAGGTGGCGTTTCGAGCGCCCTTGATGGAGTAGAGGCCGGGCAGGTCCGCAAAAAACTCATCGACCTCCCCGGGCAACCGAATGGTGCCTGCGGGACCCTCCACTTCACGGCTCGCAGTATTTTCGGTAGGCATGGCAATGGGGCGACCCACGAGATTAGCAGCCTTGAACGGGGTGGAGATTCGCCCCATGTCCATCATGGAGTAAAGCAACGGGACGAACTTGCTGGAAAGGGCGAGCTGACTGTCGGTGGGATGCCATCCACTGGTCAGGACAAGAAGATGACCACGGCCGACGGGCAAGTCGATGAGAGCCGGCGAATCATCGTCAAAGCGAACCGGAACGCGAGAGCCGGTTAGGCGTCCGGGATCGATTGTCCGATGCTTCCAAAAGTGGATTTTCGTAAAATCGCTGAAGCGAGGCTCGTGGAAGGGGGCCAGCAAAGGATGTTCGAAGTCGAGACGAGTGAGCAAGGCGTACTCGTTCACCTTGGCCTCCGCCACAGGCACGGGACCCGATGCCGCAAGAGCGGCCAAGGTGGGGGCGAGACCGTCGTCCTTCAACACCAACAGCACGGGGTGACCGGACTCGCAGAAGGAACGGACTTGCTTGATGGTAGCTTTAGGCAGGGGCTCGGTCACGATGAGCAGGCGATCATCGGGATGAATCAATTTTCTCGCCAAGGCATCGGGGGCATGGGCATGAACGTCGACGTGCTGCAAGCGCGTATTGGAAAAAGCCCGATCGAGGTAGAAACGCATATGCTCGACGTCGTCGGGTTTCTCCTTGCCGACGTAGTGAATGCGGATGGGCTCGGGCGTTTCCGGTACGACAAAAAGTTGGTCGTCGAAGGATTCGCCGTCTCCGAGCAGGGCGAGACGCCAGTCCTGGCCGGAAGGTCGGCGCGGAGCCTTCACCGAGCGACTTTGGCCGGCAGGCAGATAGATGTGGGTTATCCCGGTCACATTGGAATCGTCCGACTTGACCCAAGCCAAGCGAAATTTCTCCCGGGTGGCATCCTCGCTGTTCACGACACGCACTCGGAGACGAGGCGAAGCATTGCTGTCAGAGTCTCGAGCAGGCGCAATATGAATGCCTGCGTTGCCGACATCATCGGGTGATAACCCTTCCATCGTGAGTTCCATGCCCTCCGGCCATTCGTGACCCTGCAGGCCATCCAGTCGGCTACCCCCCTGTTGATCGCTCAGGACTACGATCCGCTTCCGAGCCGCGGAATCGGTTTCATCGAGCAATTCGGACGCCGTCAGGATGGCATTGCCCAAATGCGTGCCACCCCAACCGGGTTTGAGCTTGCCCAAGGTTTCCCGGGCGACGGTCAATCGATTTTCCTCGGGCAGGTTCTTCCATTGCTCGAAGCGCAGCAGGGTCTTGGTCTCATCGCCGAAAGCCAGAATGGCGAGACTGCTGTCCGATTTGGTTTTCTCGATCACAGTCTGGGCCTTGGCCATGGCCTTGTCCCAGAGGCCGGATCGCTGCATGCTTGCACTGATGTCGATCAGGAGAACGGTGCGTTGATGGGCATTGGGATCTTGGTCGGGGCTGACGAGTTCCTTGAAGAATGGTCTGGCGAAAGCGATGGCCAGTAAAGCCAGCAGAGCGCAGCGGGCCAAGAGGAGAAGAATGTCCTCGAGACGACTCTTCCGGGTTAGACGAGGCGGTTCAGGGCGCAGGAACATGAGCGAACTGAAAGTGAAGCGCTCACGCGTATTGCGTCGAATGAGGTGAAAGAGGATGGGGCCGGCGATGGCCAGACCGCCCAAGAGGAACAATGGCGTGAGAAAGCTCATCGGTTCGCGTGGCGGCGGATGCTCTTGCCGCGACGCCGACGCTGGCGGAGGAAATCGGACAAGACACGATCCAGCGGTTGATCGGTGGTGACGGATAAAAACTCCGCGCCGAGCTTGTTGCAAATGGAACGCAAGGAGTCGCCGTGTTCCTCGAATCTGCCGAGGTACTTGCGGCGGGCGGCGGCGGGATCAATAAAGAAATCGGACTCCGTTTCGGCATCATGAAAGAGGAGAGCTTCGTTGAAATCGAAATTCACCTCCTGAGGGTCCAGCACTCGAAAGACGACCACCTCGTGACCAGTCGCGGTCAACTGACCGAGTTGCCGTTCCAATTCATCAAGTGGAGTGAGAAGGTCGGAGACGAGCACCATGAGACCTCGCTTGTTGACCAGCTCGACGATCCGGCGAAGCGGCTTGGACAGATCGGTCGACTTTCCCCCCGCCGGCTTCTCCAGCGAAAGCATGAGTTGCCGCAAGTGGCCCGGTCGATTGCGGGCAGGAAGGTAATCTCGAATATTCTCGTCGAAACTAAGCAAGCCCACGGCGTCCCCCTGCTGGAAGAGGAAGTAGGCCAAGGTGGCGGCGAGGGTATGGGCATAGTCGGCCTTGGTCCAGTCGAGCGAGCCGAAGGTCATTGAGCGGCTTTGGTCAAGCAACAGGTGACAGCGTAGATTCGTCTCGTCCTCGAACTTCTTGATGTACGACCGGTCGCTGCGGGCGAGCAAACGCCAATCGAGGTAGCGCGTATCGTCGCCGGGCACATATTGACGATACTCCGTGAACTCGGCGGAAAACCCGTGATAGGGACTGCGATGAATCCCGTTCCAGAAGCCCTGCACCACCACTTGAGACCGCAATTCCAAGCTGCGAATCTGCATGAGGGTGCGCGTATCGATAAACTCGGCGCGCCTAGGCGAAGACTGGATCGTTGGCGGCATTATTTGATTACGGGAGAGATGCTCTCCAGCAGGTGCTCGATTACCTTTTCGGTAGTGATGCCTTCGGCTTCCGCTCGGTAGTTGACTAGGATGCGGTGACGGAGAACTGGTCGGGCGAGGGCTTGGATATCCTCCACGGTGACGTGGGTATTGCCAAGCAGAAGGGCTCGCGCCTTGGCCCCGAGCACAAGGAACTGGGCAGCCCTAAGTCCGGCGCCCCAGTTGACCCACTCATTCACGTACTCGAGCGATCCATCCTGATGGGGTCGACTGGCGGCCGCGAGACGCACCGCATAACGGGTAATATCTTCGGCCACGGGCATCTTCCGGACGAGCCGGATGAAACGAATCATGGTCGCGGCACTAAAGAGAGGTTTGCCGGGTTTGGTCGGCTCAGCGGTGGTTTGCCGGACCACCTCCACCTCGTCGTCCTCGGGCAAGTAGTCGATGACCACGTTGAACATGAAGCGGTCGAGCTGAGCCTCTGGCAACGGATAAGTGCCCTCCATCTCAATCGGATTCTGGGTCGCGAGCACGAAGAAGGGCTCGGGCAACGGGTGACGCTTCCCCGCAGCGGTCACCTGATGTTCCTGCATGGCTTCCAGTAGGGCGGCCTGAGTTTTCGGAGGCGTGCGATTAATCTCGTCGGCCAGAAGCATGTTGGCGAAGACGGGCCCCGGCACGAAGGTGAGTTGCCGACCCTTCGCCGTTTCGCTCAGCACCTCCGTCCCCGTGATGTCAGCAGGCATCAGGTCGGGTGTGAACTGCACTCTAGAAAACTCCAGTTTCAGGATGTGTGAAATCGACTTCACCAGCAAGGTCTTGGCCAATCCAGGAGCCCCCGTGATGAGACAATGACCTCCCGCGAAGAGGGAGATGAGGATCTGCTCGATGACCTCACTCTGACCGACAATGGTCTTACCCAGTTCGCTCCTGATCTTCTGGTAGCCCTCGACGAGCTGCTTTACGGTTCTGGATTCGGTGGAGGTCTTGGTTTTCATCAATGCGTCATCGCGTAGAAGATTATGTTGATGCCCATTGGATAGGCTTTTGGTTCGGAAAAATTTCGAAAGTAATATTGGTTCTCGCCCTCACGCTCCCAACCATCACCGAGGTCGGTGTTGTGGCAAATGATGACCATCATCCGTTCCTTGTCGTCAAAGATACCTTGATAATGTACTTCACTTCCGTCGTCGGGTCCGGGACGCCACTCGAAATTCATGCCGTTCATAGCTTGCCCGATGCTGGGAAGCTGCGGTTTTTCCTTGAGGTCGAAAACGGAATGGAAGACAGGATGCTCAAGGGGCAATTCCTTGGGTTTTCGGTCGGGAAAGACCCGCTTCATCTCAAAGGCAAAGTTGTCGTACTCATCCCCTCCCCAGAAATCGTCCACCATCAGAAATCCACCATTGAGAAGGTATTTCCGGAGTGCCTTCACCTCTTCCTCGGAAAACCACAAGTCGCCCGGCTCTATAATGTAGATGAACGGGTAATCGAACAGTTCCGGGTCGGTCAGCTCGAGCACCTTGCCCTCGGGATGGACCTTGAGGGAAGTCATTTCCTGCAGGCGGTAAGACAAGTTGAGCTCGGCATCGGGATAATCCGTAGCCCATTTTCTTCCCCTCGCGTTGTAGCTGCCGTAGCGGATCCGCACAAAGGTGAATACGTCGCGCGGCATCTCGTTGTCGAGTTCCCACTCGGGCACGCCTCGACGATCAATCGAAGGTGGCACGGGGTAACGTTGTGCCCAAGCCACAGCGACCGCGATCAGGATTCCCATGCCCGCGAGCGAGGCAAACAAAGTTTTACTACTCTTCTTGCTTTTCATCGTTCCAGTCAAGTAGTAGGCGATGGGCCTCACGAAACCGGGGAGCTTCCTCCAAGGCCATAAGCAGTTGCCGCTTGGCCTCCGCCGGTTTCTCGTGTTCTCGAAGCAAGCGTGCCAAGTGGAAGTGGGCCTCGGCGGGATCCTCCGGTTCCAATTCCAACAAGGTGAGCCAAGACTCGACCGCGGATTCAGCCTGATCCTTGGCCTCGGCGGCAAGAGCAAGTTGCCGGTGGGGTCGCGGCAGAAGCGGGTTCACCGCGAGAGCTCGCTCGGCGTTCCGTTGAACGGCTTCCCAGTCCCCAGCTTCTGCCCCAAGTTCGATGAGGCGAACAAAGGCCTCGTAGGCATCCCCGCTTATCCCCGCCAAGGTTTCCAAAGTCTTTCTTTCCTCAGGAAATTCCTTCAGCTCGCGATGGGCCTTGGCCAACAAGACATAAGGATTTCTTCCCCTTTCATTGTGCTCAGGGAACAGCTTGATGAGTTCACGACAAGGTGCCTTCACCTCTTCCCACTTACGATCCTTGGCAAGACGTTGAGCCTCTCTACTCAGTGTGTAAAAATTGGGTGACTCCCTTGCCGTTCCGTTCCGGTCGTCCTTGCTGTTACCCAGCAGGGGCTTCCCCCAGTCCAGTTTCGGGCCGAGCGCCTTCGCCCGAGCGCGGGCATAGGTATCAAATGTCACCTCCAGCTCCTCGATCGGCTCGACCGCCTGAGCGATGGCCGCGTTGATTTTCATCCCTTGAGCGAGCATCTCCAAGATCTCCCGGATCGCCCCATGACCAAAGCGCTCAACGATATGTTCGACCACAAGGGACGACTGGTAATAGGCGAACTGCAAGTGCTCCGGCGTGGGTGGAGAAAGAAAGGCGCCACTGAGCTTGCCGACGGGGGTCAGTCCTCCCTCCAGGATCATCTCCCGAAAATCCGGGTTCATCCGCTGCCCCCATGTGGGACTTGCTTGGCGTTCCTCGTAAACGCTGATGCCCTCGCTTAGCCAACGCGGCATTTTATTCTTCGTCAGAGCAAGCGTCACGGTGTGGCAGAACTCATGCCAGAGTACGGCTTCCCAATTAGCCGGGAAGGGCATTTGCGAGGCAGGACTGTTAGCCGTGATGACACACCCGAAGCAGACTCCGAGAAAGCCCGGGTTTTCAGGCATGCCAAAGGTACGCACACCAAAATCCTTTTGCTTGTCGAAGATCTCCACCACGGTGGGCTTTTCCAGTTTGAGACCATATTTCTCAGTCAAAGTTTCGTGTGCTCGATTCAGCAAACGCAGAGCCCGGGCACCATAGACAGCGGCCTCATGACGAGCCATACGGAGGACGAACTTGTCAGTCTTCAATGTCTCGAATTTGTCGAGTGTGTCCTTGAGGTTCACCAGATTGAAGGTCGTCACGTCGTAGCCGTCGGCAGCGTGGGCTTCCTCAGTCAACTTCCAGCCATCCTCGTCTCGACCGAGACGGAGAAGATCCTGGGCCAACTGAATCTTGGCGGGGTGGAAATCACCGTCAAAGGCCAGCGCTAGGCGCTGGTGTTCCTCGCCTTCCGCAAAACGATACCTCTGCGAAAGCTTACGCCCGATCAGATAGTCAACCAACGGATTGTCCTTCCAGTGAGCGAGAGCCTTGTCACGGGCGACTTTCTCAGCTTTCTTATCCTCACGCAGGTGGGCGATAATGCTACGGCAGGCCCACGCCTCGGGATGCCGAGGATTCACCTTGAGAGCCTTGGACAATTGCTCCTCGGCCTCCGCGTAGGCCTCCACGTCGATCAGGTGATTGGCCAACAGGATGAGGGAGGCTGCATGATTCGGGTTTATGGACAGAGCCGCCTGGAGGTATTCCAGCATCGCCATCCTGTCGGATGGGGCGAAAGCCCGGGCAGCCCCGAAATGCAATTCGGCATTCTCGGGATGTTTCTTGAGGGCCAGCTGAAAGGTACGCCCCGCCAAGGCAAAATCACTTTTCGACAAGGCCAGTTCACCAATAGCAAGAGGAACCCCCAAGTAATCGGCGTCCCTTTCCCGAGCTCCCGAATAAAGGTTGTCCAGCACCAGCTTTGGCTCGCCACCCAGCTTGAGAGCAGTTCGCCCCAAGGCCACTAAGTCGGGCGCGTTTCGATAGGCCCACGCCCGCGAACCCGCCAGCTGATTGATTTCGGCCAACATCGCATCGGCTCGCTCGGAATCACCATTGAAGCGAAACACCTCTTCTGCCAACAACCGTACGCGAACACCTCGGGAGACTTTCACCAAGGCCGCGGCGGTTGCCTTCAAGGCATCCTCGTATTTCCCTTGGGCCATCAATGCCCGAATCTGCAGAACCCAAAAGTCCTCCTTCCATTCATTCTCCTTTAGAGCCTCGACAGCTTTCGTCACAACTACCGCGTAGTCGCCTTTCTCCCATGCCGCCTGAACATCCTCCACTGGTTCCGCCGCCGGGGCCGAAAGAACGAAAAGAAAAAGGCCCGTAATGACCCCAACGCATTTTATATCTCCGGCAAAACCCACGATCCCGAGAAGCTTTGAGAAAAAAGCCCCGGCCGCAAGAAGGGAATTGGAAGGTCAGCTAAAATTCATATCGAGAGTCACTTTAGCCGGAGGTAATACGATTCAAAATATACCTGCCATAGAAAAAGGTGATTATGGCAGCGCTCCAAGTGACCAGAAAGATACCCCACCAAATTCCGGATTCCTGAAAGCCCAAGTAAAAAGCCAAGAGATAGAAAACTAGGCAAGGAGCCAAGATTTGCCGATAAACCCCAATGATGATGGCGTAAAGAGGCCTTTTCAGCCCTTGGAGCAAGGAAACCGTCTGAAATAAAATGACGTATGAGCAAAGCGTAATGGCCGCGATTCGAAGGTAGTCCACTCCATGCCCGACCACCACCGGATCATCGGTAAAGAAAGTCATCAATGGCTTGGGAAGAAAGAAGCAAAAAAAACCGCCGAGCCCCATCATCACCAGGCCATATTTCATGGTGGTGTTCCAAGTTTCACGGACCCGACCGAATTTCTTTGCCCCGTTGTTTTGACCGGTAAGGGAAAGAACGGCGATGTTCAGACCGATGGTCGGGAGCAGAACGATTTGCTCGATGCGAGTGGCAATTCCATAAGCGGCAACACCCTCCGTACTGAATTGGCTGATGAAGAAGGTGATGACAAAAATACCGACTGCCACAGTGACCATGTTCAAACTGGCGGGGATTCCCTGACGGGCGATATCCTTGTAACTTGAGGAAGGAACAAAGTTCGACAAAATAGGCCCCTCCCAAAGCTTGGTAGCGGTCAACTTACGAAACAGGTAGACCGTTCCCAAGATCTGGATGACAACCGTCGCCAAGGCGACCCCACGAATCCCGAGAGCGGGAATTCCAAATCCGCCAAACATGAACCAAGGATCGAGCAAGCAATTCAAGAAGAAACCGGCGATCAACATGTTTCGGTAGCTTTTGGTGTCTCCTTGAGAATTCAGCGAGGCGTTCAGGACCGATTGAAGGACAAAGAACACGGTCCCCGCAAGAATGACGTTCATGTAATCCAGAGCCAACTCGAGGTAATCGCCCGTCGCTCCCAGCACTCCGAACAAGAATGGCGCAAAGGCAAAACCGAGAATGGTCAGACCGATGGCGAACAGGATTCCGAAAGACAGGCACTGCACACAGATGTGATGAGCCTTCTCGCTATCCTTTTCTCCGAGGGCGTTGGCGATCAGGGCCGTGCCACCTTGGGATATTCCCGTGCCCATCGCGATAATGATGAAGAACACGGGAAAGGAGATCGACAATGCCGCCAGAGCCTCGGTCGAAATAAAGCCGGCGAAATAGGTGTCTACCACGTTGTACATGGTATTGAAGAAGAAACCGATGCTAGCGGGCACGGCGATTTTCCGGACGAGGCCGGGAATCGGGTCGGTGGTCAGATCCATGTCAGCAATCATTCATCAATACGATCAAACTTGCGATCAAACGTTATCGCATAATCCGTTCGCCAAATTCCTTGCAAAGGAGGCCGACTCCTCCAAGAAATAAGGAATCCAAGTTCGCAACTTAAAGCATTGGCCTTGAAGCGCCATCCATAACAGAGAACTCGATCATGAAAAAAATACTAACTGCATTCCTGACGCTCTGCCTAATCCCTCTATACCTTTATTCCGCAGAGGAAGAGAAGAAGGAAGAGGATAAATCATACCTAGACCGTCTCAAGAAAATTTATGATGAGAAAGTCGAAAGTGGAAAGAAGC